>CAZSBV010000218.1:0-3483 GCA_964605105.1 uncultured Lachnospiraceae bacterium
AAAAAATATACAAATTATTTTAGTTATTCGCTTTAGCATGGTAGTGTGTTATCAAGCTAAACTATTGACAGTATACTCGAGTTCCTCCTACTTGTCAATTTATTCTTCTCTTTGTTCTAAATCTATATTTAACATATCCAAATATGGCACTAAAACACCATGTTTCTTCGGTATTTCAAACTTTGGGTCCAGTTCATCAAAACGAAAACTCTTTCTTCCACCCTCTTTTGCCCGTTTCCAAAAGTTAAGTAACTGCTCCAGATTCAGGTAATAAAACAAATCTTTATGGGAATAGTAAATAATCAAAAAAGCAATGCCTCCCTGTTTTTCAAAATTCACCATAAAATCCACCTGATGTTCATGTATATTTTGCAAAGAAAAGGTATCTACCGCACACTCCTTTGCATCAAAACACACCGGTATTCCCTGTACAGCACCAATATAGTCAACGGTACTCTTCTGGTCAAAATATGCCAAAGTGATATGTCTATTCTCTTTATCTATATTTATCGGAGTAATCGGTGTTGGAATTTTCTGAATTAGTGCTAATCCGTTCTCCAGATATTTCTCATTGGTTCTGTTAATTAAATCTTCCAGCGTAGAACCTCTAAGTCCTCGGGAATTCCATGTCGCCATGTGTTTTCCTCTTTCTATTTTTATTTCAATTCTTCATATACTCTCGGCTCTTTCGCCACAAAAGCCTGATTGGAAAGTTCTGCTAATTCTCCTTCCAATTTCGGAAATTCTAAGCGATAAGAATGAAGCAATTGCCATTTAGGAAGTTTCACATCCTTAAAGCTACGATTCCATTCTCTGTCTCCATATTTTTCATCCCCTAACAGCGGATGACCAATGGATGCCAAATGAGCTCTGATCTGGTGTGTCTTACCTGTAATCAACTCTACTTCCAGATAAGTATAACCATTTCGGCTAAAAATTGGCTGATAAGCGGTTTCGATTGGAACATATTCCTGAGTATTTTCCGCATCCATATTCTGTTTTAGAAGAACTTTATTTCTATTCTCATCTTTTTTTAAGAATCCTTTTATATAGGCACTTGTCCTTACAGTTCCTTTTACAAAAGTTCGATAAAATTTTCTTACCTTTCTTTCTTTAATTAAAGAATTCATTTGCTGACTTCCGGGCAGTGATTTACCACAAATCATCAGTCCACTGGTATTTCTATCCAGACGATTGCAAATAGATGGTTTAAAAGTCTCTAACTGTTCCTTGGATATCTTTCCCTTTACGAGAAGATACCCGATAAGCCATTCATTTATGGATAAATCAGAAGGCGCAGACTTTTGTGACAACACTCCTGCCGGTTTATTTAACAGGATAATATGTTCATCCTCATAAACAACTTCTATTCCTTTTAACATCTTATATGCTAATTCGTATTGCGCAAAAGAATTTCCTTTCTTCTGTTCCGCATTAGCCTTTGCTTTCTGCTTATCTATACTGCCTTTCACGTTATTTTTATCAGACTGCGAGATCAGATTCCCTCGAAACTTCAAAAAAGTCTCATCCGAAAAGAAGAACTGCACTTCATCTCCGACTTCCAAAACTTCTTTTCCATCTGCTTTTTTCTTATTTAGAGTAATATTTTTTTTACGCAACATTTTATACAGGAAACTATTTCCTGCTTCTTTTAAATACTTATGTAAAAATTTATCCAATCGTTGTCCGGCTTCATTAGGACCAATTTTAAACTCCTGCATAAAAGTTCTCCATTAAATTAGAGGGAAACCGCATATAGTGTTTTCATAATATCCTCTTCCCTGCTCTTTTCATTTTCCAGATTCTGCATCTGTTCAATTCTGGTAAGATATTTATCTACATCTTTATATAATTTTACATTTACGCCCTTAATAGCATCTTTATTTAGAACCGTTTTAATATGTTCTTCAAATCCTGTTTCCGAAATTTTCTCATTTTCTGTATATCCAATCACGGTCATACCTTTTACAAAAATATGGCTCATATCATAATTTTTATCATAAGATGTAAAGTAAAGATTATATGCCCCTTCCTTTTCTCCTATTTTTTCAGATATGACTTTATATGCTTTTTCGGAACATCCTTTCACCTTCAGGTTCATAATCATGGATACCGCACTCTTGCTTGCCGGCAGACATCCCAATACAGCTACAATAGTCAAATAATTCTGATTGCTTCCGGTTGTCACATATCCTGCCAAATAAAGTATTGCTGAAATACCAAAAAAACAAATTGTTTTTATGATTTCCATCTTTTTCTTATTCTGTAAATATAAATAGTCACCTTTTGTATACTTGTTTTTCATTTTCTATATAGTCCTTTCTAAATAAACTCCCCTCAAACTATATTTCATTTTTCATTTCTAATATTATCCTAAGCTTATTCTAACTACTTTTTAGCCCTTATCAAAATTCTCCACAATTTCTAAAATCCAACTATGAGGAACTACCTTACAAAGTATTCTGAACATTTTCATAGGAAGACTGCAAACAGCTACCGTTTTTCTCTTTTTGGAAGCAATCAACGCATCCTTTACTACCCATTTAGGAGAAACACTAAAGTTTTTCTTCAAAGCCAGTGTCTGCCCATTGGTTTCTGCCCTGTCAAAAAATGGCGTATCTACCGGACCGGGACAAACTGCTGTAATATAAATTTCTTTTGGAATCAGTTCTTCCTGTAAAGCTCTTGAAAAAGATAAAACATAGGATTTTGTAGCTGCATACACAGCAAAATGCGCCTGTGGTACAAAGGCCGATGCACTTGCAAGCTGAATAATTCTTCCGTTTCGCACCATATAAGGAATCGCCATATACGTGACTGCCGTTAATGCTTTACAGTTCAGTTCCACCATATTTAACTGTTCTTCCATATCTAACTGTTCAAAGTCGCCCATAATTCCAAAACCTGCACAATTTACAAGCATACAGATATTTGGCGTTTCTTTTTCCATCAGCATTTGCAATTCTTTTCTTTGCTCTTCTTTTTCCAAGTCCAGTCCAATGATTCTGGCCTTATTTTCCAATGTAGATGCTATTTCTTCCATCTTCTGTGTATTTCTGGCAATCATCCAAATCTCATCAATTCTGGAAAAACTTTGATCCAATTGTCGAACAAACTCCGCTCCGATACCGGAGGATGCCCCTGTTACCATTACAATTTTCATGGTCCATTTTCCTCATTTTTGTTACATCTATCCTCAGATGCTTTTGTGAATCTCTTACTTTTGTTTCTTCTTATGCACGTTACGAATTGTCTTCTTAGGTTTCTGTGTGTTGCCCTTTGCCGTATTCTTTGCTTGTCCACCTTTGTTCTGCGGTTTGCTTCCAACATTTACCCCTGCCTGATTCCTTGGTCGAATCAAGCACTTTTTATCAAATCCAATTAAATCTTCTCTACCGGCTTTTAACAACGCTTCTTTTACCAAGTCATAATTCTTAGGATTACGATATTGGATCAAAGCTCTCTGCATAGCCTTTTCATGAG
>CAZSBV010000219.1:0-3452 GCA_964605105.1 uncultured Lachnospiraceae bacterium
CAAAAAACTCTTTGAGACAAAATCCAATAATTTTTGTCCCAAAGAGTTCTTATTTTCATTCTCTGTAACTATTCACCAACAGATTTATTAGTCAACATAGTTTTCCACAATTTCAATTTGCTTGGCTTACCCATGTGTGGAAGCTTCTCACCCCACATCATTATCTGTGGCTGGCTTGCAGTTGTTGCAGACCAGTTGCATAAACCATCACCATTTGGATTGCCATTCTTTGCAAAATTACAAAGTGCAGTTGCCATGGCATCACTGATTTTATAATCATGCTCTGTAAATGGTCTCCAGCCATTTTTCAATGTGCCAAAGAAATACCATAATTCACTGGAATGCCATGCACCATTTTCATCACCCGGTATCTGACGGTCAAAGAACCAGCAATAACTTGGCTGTTTCTTCTGTTCATCCTGTCTGATGCACCACTTCTTTTCCATATCTGCAATAAATACCGGCATCATATCTTCGCTGGTAGACCCCATCATGTACGGAATATTTTTCTGTAATCCCTGATTCGCTGCATCTAAACCTGACATAGTCAATGCTTTTCCATCGATACACGGAGACGCAATCATACCATATTTGGCACTGGACTTCATCAGTTTTTGGAAACTTACAAATAATTTTTCAGCATCCAATGCACGAAGTTCCTCCACATTCTTGCATCCCGCATCTTCCATTACTTTTTCCCAGAATTCAAAACGATCTTTTGTGGTAGCATTACTGTTCATCAGCTTGTGAACACCACCGCCACTGTCCATCGCAGCCTTTGCAAACATACCATCTGTCAATGGACTGATACAGAGATTCTGTACGCTCATGGCACCCGCACTCTGCCCAAAAATTGTGATATTATCCGGATTACCACCGAATTCTCTAATATTGTCTCTTACCCACTGCAAAGCAGCAATCTGATCATACATACCATAGTTTCCTGTGTGTCCTGCTTCTGTTTCCAGTTCCGGAAGGCACAAATAACCCATAGGTCCAAGACGATAATTACAGGTAACCGCAATGACCCCTTTTGTTGGCCATACAGGACCATCAAAATGTTTTTCATGTGCACAGCCACCCTTATAACCGCCACCGTGAATATAGAAAATAACAGGCAGCTGGCTTATGGGGGTGGCGTCTTCCGGTACCCATATATTCAAATATTACAAACTACAAGTCAAAGATTCTCTGTGCATTTTTCCAACAGATTTTCTCATAGGTATCTCTGCTTAATGTACCCTTTTCCACTTGTTCATCTAACCATGCGCCCAACGGGAACACCATGTCCGAATTTACCATATCTGTGGCAAAGAACAATCTGTCTGCATAGGTTTCTAAAAACTGCAAACCAAATTCAGGGTCACGCATAATTGCCTGTCCCGCACTATTTGCACTCAAATCTCCGTAAAGATTTTCATACTTTGCAAAAAGCTCCGGAACCCGGCCGCCCGCTACCACAGGACCCTGCCCCCAACTATTGCGTTCTTCTTTGCCATCCGGCGCATCTGCACTCATCTCGATCCAAAAAGTCTGACTGTGTCCTAACACCTTAAGTTTTGGATACTTCTGTAATACACTTTCTAAGAGAGGGAGTCTTGGCTCATCTACAACGCCGTAACTAAATCCCTCCTCCGGACTCATGTGAAGCGTAACCGGTAATTCCAACTTCTCTGCTGCCGCAAATACCGTCTGCAGAAATGAATGATCCAATCGCTTATTTATCGTAAGCTCTCCGACTCCAATGGCACCTTGTCGCTTATACTCTGCTAATCTGTCATAGACAGTTGCCTCGTCTGTTTCATCTAACATACACATCCATGCAAATTGCTTGGGATATTTCTCGCAGATTTTACGATTGGTAGCATTTTTACCAAGTGGTACTTTCTTCTCGCCACTGGACATAAGTACCGCCTTGCTAATTCCCAGTTCCTCCATATGCGCGATCATTCTCTTTGGTCCGGAGATTTCTATTTTTCCAATCTTTGGAAGATTGCACGCTGTCATAACGTGCATATGTAAATCAATTTTTTTCATAGTTTTACCCTAAGTCTATTCTTCAGCTGCTCTCTTAGCTACCATATCTGCATACATTGCATCTGTTTTCTTCTTATCTAAGTTGAAGATCAAACCGATACCAATGAGCTGGAATGCATAGCAAAGCAATGGAATGATGTTACAGATATAGTAAATACCTGTTACTGCTTCCTGAGTCTGAACTACGTTCTGACCAGATACATAACCTACAAGACCAAGGCTGGCTGCGATACCTGTAGATGCAATCGTAGAACCAATCTTACGGCTGAATGTGTACATACTGTACATACTTCCATCACTACGGAATCCAGTTTTCCACTCACTGTAATCCAAACAGTCAGATACAAGTGCCCAGATAAGCATTGTAAATGCAGTCTGTCCAATCATAGAGATAATGTTTAATGCAGTGAAAAGAACTACGCTTTCGATGTAGAATACTACTTTTATCAAACATACAGCAAAACTGATTGCACTTGTAATTAAAATAACATTACGTTTACCATATTTTGCTACAAGCTTTGGAATAAGCGGGAATACCACGATCATGAATGGAATTGCTGCCACAGTAGCAATCATAATCATGTCTGTATTGTGGTAAACTTCTTTGTAAATGTAGCTGTATGTCTGGCTGGAGCCGGTAATTGTGAGCATAGAACCGATGGTTGCAAACATTACACCGATCAGTGGACGGTTTTTAAGTACTGCTTTTAATACCTTAACAAATTCGAATTTTTCGCCTTCTGCCGCGTTTACACGTACACGTTCTCTTGTGAATGTACAAAGAATCATGTAACTTACTACACAAAGGATACCAAATACTACTGCTAAAAGAGTAAATCTTTCCGGTATAATATTGTTGTCTTTATCGAAACATAATACAGGTACTGCACCTAATGCAACCGCACCTACTAAGCCACCACCGATACTACGTGCACGGCTTAATTTACTTCTGTCGATTGGGTCTAACGATACTACGTTTGCCATAGCACCGAATGGCATACTTGTTCCTGTATAGCTCATTCCAAAGAAAATATATGCAAATGCAACCCACGCATGTAATGCAAAACCTTCGAACGGAACCTTACTAAAGCAAAGAACACCTGAAAGTGCAAGTGGAATCATAAATAATTTAATCCACGGTGTAAATTTGTCACCACTTTTTCCTAATCTCCAACGATCCGGGAAGGAACCAATAATCGGGTCATTAATAGCATCCCATAAACGTGATACTAAGAACAGACCTGCCATCCATGTTGGGTCAATACCTAATGCGTAAGTACAGAAGGTTAAGAAATATGCGTCAACGAATAAGTTAACAAAACTTCCGGCCATATCGCCGAATACATAACCAACCTGGTCTTTTACGCCAAACTTTGGAATTGCTTTTTCATTTGTTTTCATAACGTAATTCTCCT
>CAZSBV010000220.1:0-3429 GCA_964605105.1 uncultured Lachnospiraceae bacterium
CAGAGCATTTTGATAGATTGTGGCGAAGGAACACAGGTGGCGATGAAGGAAAAGGTCCTACCTGCTTTCATTATTGATGAAGCCACATTATCGCACTGATTACCCGCTAAAGAATATGTTCCCGGATTCCAAAAATAATATATCCCTTTTCCAATCATACACTGACCAGCATTACTATCAATTTCTAAACTTATATACTTAGTATAATTACTGCTCATAAGTGTGCCATTTGATGCATATGTATAATTCAAATTTCCTGTTTTAAAAAATTTATCCATTTCATCTTTGTTTAAAATATCCATATTTATCATACCATCGTCTACTGGTGTTCTATCTTCACCAGCATAACTAAAGTAAATTCCATATCCATCCGAATTTTGTAACATAATAGCAATGTGACCCATTGAAACGCCAAGAGAACTAGCACCATTTTCATCTAACAACAATAAAACATTCGTTGTTTTTGACAAATCATAGTCTGTTTTTTCACAACGCAACATATCAGCTACTTTTGCAATTCGTTCTTTTTCTTCTTTAGTTTTGACCGCATTCCATTGTTTAGTCAATCCTCCCGACTTACCAATGGTTATGAATATACCTATCTCCGGGTCGTAATACCACGCAAGTTAACACATACATTTGTGCCAAGTTGCGGATATTACTGTTGTTTCTATAGCACTTAAATATTATTTTTTCTTAGAAACACCAAATGCGGCGGTTCCAACAATCTCATGTTTTCTTTCACCAATAAGTTCTGGAATTTGACCTACAAAACGATAAAAGATTTCAACTTTTTGATTTCTTCTACCATTAATCTTTTTCGGTTCGTGAATCAGAATTCTTTCACACAGTTCATTAATTGTTTCAGAATTTAGTTCTTGTAAATCCTTGTACTTTGAAATAAGCTCAATCCACTTAGTACAATTATCACGAACTTCGTTCAAATTCCCAAGTTTGCTTTCCAATTTTTCTAAAAAGAGCTTTAATTCGTCTTGTTCTGACTGGTATTTGGAAAACATAACCTCATAATTAAAGTCATTTAATCGTCCAGAAACATTTTCCTCAAACAACCTTTGTAGCAAAAGTTCAAGTTCTTTTAAGCGGGTATTTGTTATCTTGTAATTTTCCTCAACTTCACTGTGTTCTTTTTGCTTTTGGGTATTTTCAGTTTCAAGAAGGATATTTAACAATTCCTCTCGGTTCGTAAATGCAAAATTCGCATAATACTTAATATCCTCTAAAACAACATTATAAATTGACTTATATGAAGCATTGTGACAAGTACATTTAGTCCTTCCATATTCCCGATTTGTTTGACATTGAAAATATCTTCGTTCACTTTTTTCGCCAGTTTTTGGATTCTTTTGCAGAGGTGTAAGCCACATTTGTTTCCCACAATCTGCACACCTAACAATTCTTTGAAAAATATTAGGTGGATTTGTTCTCGGAAGCCGACCACGATGCAGAAATCTTTCTTGCACTAAATCCCATGTTTCCTTTTCAATTATAGGAGTATGCGTGTTTTCTGTTCGCACCCATTTATCTCTTGGCTGATTTTGTCTTCTTTTAGATTTGTATGACACGGAAATTTCTTTATAATGAATTATATTTCCTATATAAATTTCATTATCTAAAATTCGTTCTACAGCACCATGAGACCAAGCATAAAATAGTGATTCAGGAGCATCTTGATACATTTTGGTATAATATTTCTGCGGATTTTGATTATATAGATATGCTGATGGTGTTAAGAGTTTTCTCTCAATTAAAACATTTCTTATTCTCGCTGCTCCATATCCTTGTTTTGCCAATTCAAATATTAGTTTCACTGTTTGCGAACTGACTGGATCAACAATCAGCTTTCCTTTGTTATTTGGATCTTTGGCATATCCAAAAGGAGCAAAAGCACCATGATAATCACCTCTTGCAACTCTTACTTTGTATGCAGATTTTATCTTTTTTGAAATATCCTTTGCATACATTTCATTTAAAATGTTTTTAAAAGGTGCAATGTCATTGTCGTTGTTGATAGTATCAATTCCATCATTAACAGCTATATAACGGACTTCATTTTCAGGAAAATATACTTCTGTGTAGTAACCGGTTTTTATGTAATCTCTACCTAATCTTGATAAATCTTTGGTAATTACAAGATTAATTTTCCCTTCTTCGATATCATCTAACAATCGTTTGAAGCCAGTTCTTTCAAATGTTGTACCACTTATACCATCATCAACATAATAATCAAATATTCTCCATCCTCTTTCTGTTACATACTGCGTAAGCATAGTTTTTTGAGTTGATATAGACGAACTTTCTCCTTGTAGCATATCGTCTTTTGACAATCTGCAATAAATTCCTACATTGTAAAAGTTAAGTTGTTTCATAAAAATTCCTTTCCGAAACAACAGTAACTCCTACAACTTCACAGAAATATTATACCAATTATTTAGTTTTAATTCAATGTTTTAAAGAAAAAATCATACTAATTTGTACTATATTGATATGAATTACCACCCATTCGATTAATTGACTTAATTCCGTCTAAAACCCCATTTGAATCATCGTTTATAAACATAATTCCTTGTTCATCATCTACAGCCAGACTAATAACAAAACATATTACTGAATCCTTTTTACGTGCATAAACGAACTTTATATTATCATCATAATCTTCAAATGGTATTTCTTCTATCATTTCTTGTTTGGTATCATACAATATAATTTTATTATCATCTGCCTTAGCTATATAAAAATCCATATCTTTTATTATAGAATTTATTTCATGCAAATAATCTTCTGTTTTTTTATTATTTATAGAATTACAAGAAGTAAAGAAAAAGACTCCTATCATAACAAAAATTAATACAACGCATATATTTTTTTTCATTCAATCTACATCCTTTCTATATCAGTATTTAGGTCTGCCACCGTACAACGCATAATAAACCCACCATTTATTATTTCTATCGTAATAGTATTTAACTCCAGCCCAGCGAGCTTGTCTATCCCACTCCTCATCTAATCTTGGCATTCCTTTCATATTAATTAGCGGAGACAGAATAGTTCCTCCTTGCGCAAGAGCACCACTGATATAACCCGAAACATTTTTAGATTCCAAGAAATATGCCCAAACATAATTTCCTGCTTCATTTTTATTATATAAGATTCCATTTGCAAGATATAAAGTCTTTTCGTTCATTTGCAATTTAAAATCCAAATCCCCATTAATAGATTGACTCAATATTCTTTTCGCATCAGTTGGTTTTGTATTAGCAGTACTAACAAGCGAATCTAAAGTATCGTTTAAAAAGTCAGTATCAAAAGAATTCCAATCATATAGCTTTACTGTTTCTTTGCTATTTGCTTGATAACGGCTACCGCCGATTTCTGCATAATAACGATCAGTATTGAGAAATTCCCAAAATC
>CAZSBV010000221.1:0-3368 GCA_964605105.1 uncultured Lachnospiraceae bacterium
TATAAAATGGACGGAGACGCCAGTACTCAGGATAACAAGCCTCCATTAGAGTGTATCATATGGAAAACGATGAGACGTAGTCTGTACTTGCGGGAGTAAGAATAGGCTTTGTTTTTTTGCATTTTTTTAACTATTCTAAAGCTTGGAGGAAATTATTGTGGGAAACTCGATTATATTTATGATTATATTACAGGTAGTTCTGATTGCATTAAATGCAGTGTTTGCCTGTGCAGAAATAGCAATTATATCAATGAATGATAATAAACTGAATAAGATGGCAGCAGAAGGGAATAAGAAGGCAAAACGTCTGGTAAAATTGACAGAAGAGCCGGCAAGATTCTTATCCACCATTCAGATTGCCATTACATTGTCCGGATTTTTAGGATCTGCGTTTGCTGCGGAAAACTTTTCCGATGTTTTGGTAGATGCATTGGTAGGTATAGGGGTACCAATTCCTGCGGATGTATTAGAATCTGTAGCGGTTATTGTGATTACATTGATTTTATCTTATTTTACCCTTGTATTTGGGGAATTGGTCCCAAAACAGGTGGCAATGAGAAAGGCAGAGCCGTTGGCTCTTGGTCTTTCCGGATTGATTAGTGGAATTGCAGCAGTGTTTAAGCCAATTGTAAGTTTTTTAACTTTTTCAACCAATTCCATGTTGCGTCTTATGGGAATTGATCCTAATGAAGAAGCAGAAGAAGTCAGCGAAGAAGAAATTCGTATGATGGTAGATGCGGGAAGTGAAAAAGGTACCATAGACCATGAAGAAAAAGAATTTATTCAGAATATTTTTGAATTTGACGATTTGTCAGCAGAAGAAATTATGACACATAGAACAGATGTAACTATGTTGGATATGGAAGATTCCATGGAAGAATGGAAAAATATCATATATAACAGCAGACATACATTATATCCTGTTTGTAACGGTTCTAAGGACGAAATTGTTGGTATTCTAAATGCAAAATCTTATTTCCGATTAGACAATCATGAAAGAGAATACGTAATGCAGAATGCTGTAACTCCGGCATATATGGTGCCGGATACTGTTAAGGCAGATACATTATTTAGAAATATGAGAAAAGAACGTCATGGTATTGCTGTGATTCTGGATGAATACGGCGGAACCAGAGGTATTGTTACGATTAATGATTTAGTGGAACAGTTAGTTGGAGATCTTGGAAACAACGAAACGGTTGTGGAAGAAGGTTATATTGAATTGTTAGAAGACAATACCTGGAAAGTACAGGGTAGTGTAACTTTGGAAGAGGTATCAGAAGTAATTGGAGTACATCTGGATTCTGAGGAATACGATACCTTAAGCGGATTAGTATTCCATGAGTATGGAAGTATTCCAAAGGATGGAACTTGTATTGAATTAGATTTCGAAAAACTGAATATTCAGGTGTTGGAAATTAAAGAGCATCAAGTAGAAACAGCAATTATTCAGCTGAAGGAAGAAAAAGCGGAAGATACTGAAAAAGAAGAAGCTGAGAAAGAAGCAGCCAGGGAAGAAGAAAAATAGAAGAATTATGATTTTCGTTTTGAATCCTGGCAGTAGAAAATAAAAGAGAGGTCGAAACTCAAAATTTTTGGGGGTTTCGACCTTTTTTGATGACAAGTAAGTGAAATATATTACAGGAGTATTGGATGGGGTCAGTGACAACCGATGCATGCCGCACAGGCAGTGGGCGTTGTGGCACAGCCGCCAAGAGCAGTTTCACGGAGTTCTGCAGGTAAACGTTTTCCGACAGCATACATGGTAGCCAGCATTTCATCAAAAGGGATTAACTGCGGAACGTTACTTAAGGCAAGCTCAGCAGCAACCAGAGCATTAGCTACTCCGGTAGCATTTCTATATTGACAAGGATATTCTACTAAACCACCAACCGGGTCACATACCAGTCCAAGCATATTCATAAGAACGGTAGAAGCAGCGTTTAAACACTGCTCAGGGCTTCCACCAAGCAATTCTACAGCAGCAGATGCGGCCATGGCAGAGGCAACACCAACTTCTGCCTGACAGCCACCGACGGCACCGGCAACGGTAGCATTTCTCATAGCAAGATAACCAATGGCACCGGCGTTAAATAAAGCATCCATAATGCTGCCGTCTGAAACACGATGTTCTTCCTGAAGGGATAATAGTAATCCGGGAACGATGCCGGAGGAACCGGCAGTAGGAGCAGCAACAATGACTCCCATGGTAGCATTGACTTCCAATACAGCCATGGCATAAGTCATTCCACGGCTCAAAATGTTACCGCAGATCTGTCTTCCGGCAGAAAGATGATTGGCCAGAAGATGGGCTTCTCCACCAATCAGACCGCCCATAGATTTTGTTGGTTCTTTTATGGCTTTTTTTGCAGAAGCTTTCATAACTTCCCAGACTTTTTGCATTTGTTTTTCGATTTCCGGTAATGTGGTCTCTCCTAATTCGCACTCTCGCTGACGCATGACTTCGGAGATTTTTATATTATGTTTTTTGCATAAAGCGAGTAATTCTTTTCCGTTTTTAAAATCCATTTTTTTCTCCTCTTATTTTTGCACAATCATAACATCATGTACGTTAGGATTTTCTTTTAATTTTTCAGATAAATCCGCAGGCAGGGCATCATCTGATTCTACGATAGAGTATGCAATATGCCCCTTGGCTTCCCTGAAAAGTCTCATAAACGCAATATTAACACCATCATCACTTAAGCATTTGGTAATGTGTGCAACTACACCGGGCTTGTCCTGATGGATTACAATAGCGGCGCTGTATTCTCCGGTAAAATCTACCTTTACTTTATTGATACGGACAATACGTACTTTGCCGCCTCCAAGGGATTCTCCACGGATGGTCATGGTCTGACCAAAATCATTTGTCATAGTAATATCGACTGTATTTGGGTAGATTTCAGTATCTTCTTCATTGGTCTTGAAAGAGTATTCTAATCCTTGTGCAGTAGCAATTTCAAAGGAATCCTTGATGCGGGTATCATAGGTAGAAAATCCCATAATACCTCCTAACAGTGCTCGATCAGTACCATGTCCCCGATAGGTCTTTGCAAAAGAACCATAAAGGGTAAATTCTACTTTCTTTAAAGTACCATTTATCATTTTTTGAGCCAGATAAGCGATGGCAGCTGTTCCGGCAGTATGGGAACTGGATGGACCTACCATAATGGGCCCTAAGACATCAAAAACACTAATGAATGCCATGGTCTTCCTCCTAAAAATGTTTTATGTTATGATACTTATTATAATTTATTAAAAAGGATAAAACAATGCAGAAAGATGAAAAGAAAAATATTTTAAATCGTGAGATGATAGGCATTATCCTGAGTCTGGCATGGCCGACTATGTTGGAACAGTTGATG
>CAZSBV010000222.1:0-3361 GCA_964605105.1 uncultured Lachnospiraceae bacterium
CTATTTTGGAAAGTCCTATTGCAAGAGACATGCTGCAGAACTGTAATTTTATTCAGATATTGGGGCAAGCGGGACCAGATAGAGACAGTTTACGTCATATCTTAAATCTGTCAGAAACCAATGTGGAGTATATTACCAATAGTCCTCCTGGACAGGGATTAATTTATACAGGTAAAAATGTGATTCCATTTAGTGGAAGTATTCCAAAGGATACAAAAATCTATCGTTTGCTCACTTCTAATCCAAAGGAAAAACACGAATATGAGTTAGAAAAACAGCGTGAAGAAATACGAAATCAAAAAGAAGCAAAAGATATTTCATAAAGGAAGGTGAAAAACATGGTAAATAATAAGGTTATTTTAATCGGACGAGTGACCAAAGATGCGGTTATCATTGAACCCAAAGAAGAAGGTCAAAATAAGATTGCACATTTTTCACTTGCTGTAGATAAGATGAGAAGAAAATTGGAACAGATATCTAATAATGAAGAAAGTACAGCGTATTTTATCCGCTGCACAGCTTTTGAAAAACAGGCAGTATTTTTGGAACAGTATGGTAAAAAAGGTGTGAAATTTGCAGTAGAAGGTCATTTGAGCACAGGTAGCTATGAAAAAGACGGTGTCCGTATTCCTACAGTAGAAGTAATCATAGAAAATATTCAGTTCTGTGAAAGTAAGAATAATTCAGCAGGACAAGGTGGTAATCAGATGATGGAGATTTCAGAAGAAATGTTGGCGGAGATGCCGTTTAAATAGTTTTAGAAAGAGACTGGACGAAATTAGAAGTTCAGTCTTTTTTAATTTTTCTAATACTGTCAATTCATGCAATTTATCAATTGAAAATATAGAAGGAGGAGCACGCCATGGAATATTTTTATTCATTTCAAAGCTGGTTGTATGAAACAAGGTTGTATCAGGAGATTTTAAAAGAACTTCCAGTGCCATTAAACAATATTTACTTTGATTCTATTGTGATAATTATTCTGATTGTATATCTGATTTATCGTATTCTTGAAGCGATTTATATTGCCTGTTATCGCAGACATCTCCGTAGAATACAGGAAAAGGAGCGAAGGCGACAGTTGGAAAAAGAAAAGGAAATGCTGTATCGGGAAATGCAAGTTCACCAAAAAGAACAGAAATTTGACCGATTCATGGATTACATGGAAATACTCTATGCAAATCAGATGACAGATAATGATGGGTTTGAAACATATGAGTCTCCAAATAGCTATGATAATTTGAATACAAAGAAAAAGAAACCTAGACGCAAGAACCTCTTTCTGAGTAAAAAAGAACGTCTGCAAATTGAAGAAAATCATGTAGCTCCAAAAGCTTCAGATTACGATGTGGTTATGGAGGCTGTCGTTTATGATGCCAAGCAGGAACAGGAAATCAATTCGCGACAGGAAGCAGCATTTGAACAGATGTATTCAAAAATGAGTGCACTTGATGATGAATTACGTGTAAGAGCAACGGATGAGTCACTGGAGAAGAGTGCAGATACTTTAGAGGACCCAATACTTCAAAAACGGAAAGAAAAAGCCCGGCGTGAAGAAGAAAAGGAACAAAGAAAAGCGGAGAGAGTTTCAAAGAAAAAGCAAAAGACAGGAGGCTGGCATGGACGATTTAATAAAAAGAATTAGGACTATTACAGAAAAAGCGGCTTCCAGAGAAGAAATACTTCTATTTCTCAATGTGTATATAAAAAATACACATCTGCCACTTTTAAATTTGTTATTGGTATATGAACAAAATCCGGAAGCAAAGACGGTATGTGGTAAAGCAGCTTGGGAAAGAATGGGGCGAACATTGAAAAATGATGCAGTTCCTATCGAGGTCATGTTTCCGGAGATAAAACCAAATCAAGAAGAGAAGTATATTCCGGTAAAAGTATATGATTATGGTTGTACAAAGGGTGTAGAGATAAAAAATACTCATAAAAAGCCGGTTTATGCAGATAGAATCACACAGTTGACAGGAACTACATGGGAACTTGTATCGGAAGAAGCATTAAAAGATTGTTTGGATAAAGGGTATTATGACGAAGAAAAGAATGTATTTTATTTGTATGAATTGTGTGCTGGGATACAGCAGGAACAGACCATTCTTGGGATTTATATTGATTATGTAATGCTGAAATGCATGAATACAAATAAACTTGTAAAACTGGCAGTAGCTTATGCAGTTTATGAACGATTTGGCTTAAAACATACCATTGTAAAAGCGTTGTTTGGTAAATTGGGAAGAATGTCACCTGAGGAAAAGTGGGACTTTTTAAAAGAAGTAAGATGTATATCAAAGAGAGTAATTGATGATTTCGAGGGAGATACATTGGGTTTTAATGAAACAGCAATTCTCAATAATCTTATGACAACAGATGATATAGAAAAAATTAGTACTTTGTTAGTTCAAGCGATAGAACACGTTCGTTGTGATGATTTGCGTGGGGAATTGTTTCTTTTAAAAGAGAAGTTGATGAAGGTTAAGCCAGATTGTATAGCAAAAATATGGCAGAAGAAGTGCCAGATGCAGCTATATTCATTTCCGCCATTCCTTTTAGAAATGGAAGATATGGATTATTTGTGGGGAGAAAGGAGAATGTATGATGCAGAACGAAATTGATATTTTGAAAATGATTGAAGGTGTGGACGAGATGGGGACACCAAAAGCAATATGTAGTGTAGGTATTCATAGCAATATATCAGAAAATGATTCTAAGATTTTGGAATCAGCATTTACCTTGGATGCAGAGATGTCGGTTTATCTTACACAGGTATGGGCAGTAGTGGATTTGCATTTTACAGAGTTGTTATCCTATGATTTATTTCATATGGTTCAGGTATGCAAGAATTATACGGAAATGATGAAGCAGGACAAGGATGATATCCGCAAGGAACTGGTATTAACGATTGCTCCTGCTGGTGAATATGACCAATATATTATAGGAAGAAATGCATTCTGGAGTTTGATGTCAGAGAATTTAGAAGATTATTGTGATACGCTTAGATTCATTTTTATGCGTGATCAGTTTGGTGCATATGAATTTTCAACAGAGGATGTGGAACAGATGCTTGATGAGATATCACAAGAATTGGAAATAGAATAAATAGAACCGTGTATGTGTTAGAAAATGCCATACATGGTTTCGTTATGTCAATTTTTCTAAAAAAGGAAATACGTGCCATTTTTCTGATAGAAGGGGGATTGCCATATGAGTAAGAATACAAAAACATTCAAACGAGAGGACTATATAATAGGAAGAAAGAGCATTGGTACAGATAAAAAAGAGAAGAAATCCGGAAATAGAAAACGTGGAAATGGAAGAGGTACGATAGAACGTACGAAAAATAAGCAGAATC
>CAZSBV010000223.1:0-3334 GCA_964605105.1 uncultured Lachnospiraceae bacterium
GCCCTGGGACCATATGTCCGATGGAAATATCATATTTCAGTTGAAAAAATCAAAAATCCGGAAAATAAGTCCTTTTTGATTCTTATGAATCATCAGACCGCTTTTGACCAATTCTTTATTGGTATGGCCTTTGACGGATCTGTTTACTATCTTGCTACAGAAGATATTTTTTCTTTAGGATGGATTTCACGCTTATTGGATTTTCTGGTTGCACCTATTCCAATTAAGAAGCAGACCACCGATTTAAGAGCTATCAAAAACTGTGTGAAAATAGCTAAGGAAGGCGGCACTATTGCACTCTTTCCTGAAGGAAATCGTACTTTTCATGGAAAGACTCTTTATTTTAAATCTTCCATTATTAAACTGATAAGGTTAGTAAAGCTTCCTGTAGTAATCATGCGTGTCGAAGGCGGCTACGGCGTTCAGCCTCGTTGGAGCGATGTGATAAGAAGAGGTTCCATGCGCGCCTATCCTTCCAGAGTGATTGAACCGAAAGAATATGATTGTCTATCCGACGAAGATTTTTTTGAGATAATACAAAAAGAATTATATGTAGATGAAACCGATTCTGATGAACTTTTCTATCATAAGAAAAATGCAGAATGTATGGAACGATTTTTATATGTCTGTCCTGACTGTGGTCTTACTACCTTTAAAAGTAAAAATGATATGGTTGAGTGTGAAAAATGTCATCAAAAAATAAAATATCTTCCAAGCAAAAAATTGCAGGGTATTTCCAAACCCTTTCCCTTTAAGACTATTGGAGAATGGTACGATTACCAATGCGATTACATACACCACCTGGATTTACAACCATATTTTGACCTTCCCCTATATCAGGATAAAATAAAGCTATTTCAGGTTGTCTTATACAAATATAAGAAACTTCTCAAAAAAGAAGTTACTTTACAGCTATTCGGTAATCGGATTATAATAGGTGATATAAACCTTACTTTTGATGAAATTAATTCCATTACAATCTTAGGAAAGAACAAATTAAATATTTATACTGACACTCAGGTTTTTCAGCTTAAAGGAAACAAATCCTTTAATGCTTTAAAATATGTAAACATTTATTTTCATTATAACAATTTAAGAAAAGGAGAAAATCATGAGCAATTTTTGGGACTCTAGTGTCTGGGGACCATTTAACCTTATGGCGATGTTATTATGTGCCCTTTTAGCAGCAAGTTTAATTAAGAAGAAATTCAAAATTTTACAAGATTACCTGCTTCCGACCTCAGTACTGGCCGGCGCACTTCTTTTAGCTATGAGTGCCGCCTATAAACTTATTACCGGAATGCATATGTTTGAACATGACTTTTATGGTGGCAGCGGTGCCACTATTTTGGAAATCATTACCTACCATGCTCTGGCTTTGGGTTTTATCGCTTCCACCTTTACAGATTCCAAGAACACCTTGGGCAAAGAAAGACAGGCTGAAATATTCAACACAGGACTTACAACTGTTTCTTCCTATATGATTCAGGCAATCTTCGGAATGGGATTTACCATGTTAATCTCAAAATTAATTAAAGATGTATTTCCTGTTTCCGGCGTTTTACTTTGTTTCGGATTTGGTCAGGGAACCGGTCAGGCACTGAATTATGGTAATATCTATGAAACTCAGTATGGATTTGTAGGCGGAAAAAGCTTTGGTCTTACCATCGCCGCCTTTGGTTTTATCTGTGCCAGCTTCGGTGGAGTATTCTACTTAAACTTCCTGAAAAAATCCGGTAAAGCAGATGTTATTATCAAACGCAATACTGCTCTCCGTTCAGAAAAAAGTGTCGATGATGATATTGTACCGGTATTTGAAAGTGTGGATACCTTAAGTGTACAGCTTGCTTTTGTTATGGGTGCATACCTTTTAACCTACCTTGTAATGTTACTTTTAGGTAATCTTCTTCCGGGATTAAAAGCTGTTGTTTACGGTTTTAACTTCTTAATTGGTGTCCTTGCTGCAACCGTTACAAAGTCTGCAATTAACAAATTATATGAAAAAGGAGTTCTTAAGAAAAAATATATGAATACTTTCTTAATGACTCGTATTCGTAATTTCTTCTTTGACCTTATGGTAGTTGCCGGTATCGCTGCTATTCAATTAAATACATTAGGAAGTTACTTATGGATTTTAATCGCTCTTGCAGCCATTGGTACAGTAGTAACTTATATGTACAACCATTTTGTTGCTCTTAAATTATTTAAAGATTACAGCCAGGAACAGTTCCTTGGAATGTTCGGTATGTTATGCGGAACTGCAAGTACAGGTATTATCCTTTTAAGAGAAGTTGACCCTGATTTCACCAGTCCCGTTGCTGACAATATGGTATACCAGAACTTCCCTGCGATCCTCTTTGGTTTCCCATTGATGCTCCTTGCAACCATGGCACCGGAAAAACCAATGATGGCTCTGGGAATTCTGATTGTTTACTTTATTGTTTTGAACATTATTCTTTTCAGAAGTAAAATATTTAAGAAGAAACGCAAATAAATATTAATATTGCTTGATTTTTTATTCAGTTCAGATGATAATTTATCTGAACTGAATTTTTTAATACTAATTATTTAAATTGAAACACCTTAGAATACTAATAATTATAACCAAGACAAGGAGACAAACAATGAAATATGAATTGATCGTTTTTGACATGGACGGTACTATTTTAGATACTCTGGAAGATTTAAAAAATAGTATGAACCATACTTTACAATTACACAATATGCCGGAACGAACACTGGATGAAATCCGCAGTTTCGTAGGAAATGGTATCCGTAAACTGATTGAACGCGCTGTAGTAAGCGGTACTTCTGATGATAAAATTGATACAATCCATAACGATTTTATGAAACATTATGAAGTACACTGTGCTGACTTTACCAAGCCTTATGATGGTATCAATGAGTTAATCCGTGAATTGAGAAAACGCGGTTACAAAACAGCAGTTGTTTCCAACAAAGCAGACGGAGCCGTTCAGGATTTATGTGTTCAGTACTTCCCTGATTTATTCGATTTAGCTATCGGCGAAAGACCGGAAATTGCAAAAAAACCGGCAGCCGATATGGTAAATCTGGCTCTGGAACAATTACATGTTTCCCACGAAAAAGCTGTTTATATCGGTGATTCTGATGTAGATGTAGCCACTGCAAGAAATTCCAATTTGGACATGATTGCAGTAGACTGGGGATTTAGAACCCGCGAATTCCTCATGGAACAGGGGGCCGATACTATCGTTTCCAAACCGGAAGAGATTTTGGGGTTAGTGTAAATTATGTTTCAAAAACCGACTGGGCTGAAGGTGTTTCTTCATCTTATCTTCTATATAAAGTATTT
>CAZSBV010000224.1:0-3314 GCA_964605105.1 uncultured Lachnospiraceae bacterium
GTGGAAGTAATGCAAAATATTTTTTATTATTAACCTCAAAATAAGAATAAACTCCACAGTCCATAGTTGTTCCATCTTCAAACGGTAGCGTCACAATAATATCCTCTAATTTCTTTTCCATAAAATCCATAATATGCTCTCCTAATAACATCTCTTAAAATTTTAATTTTTCCAATTCATTTTACATCTGTGCTGTTCCAACGTCAATAAATGACGCTTTTAATAATACCCCTCCGACCTTTAATTTAATAAAAAGAAGTCTCCCCCTTTAACCTGAGTAAACTTCTTAGACTTTCGATAATACTCTCCTTATATTTTCTTCTTGAGGAATAATGATATCTATATCTACTTCTGGATGATTCTTAACGTATGTAGTAAGCATATCCAATAAATTTTCTTTGGACTTCATGTAATCTTCCACAATGACATCTTCTGAAACTCCCAATCGTCTTAAAAGCAATGCGGATACAACTCCTGTTCTATCTTTTCCTGCCGTACAAAAATACATTACATTTGATGTCGCATTTAATATAGTTTCAAGAATGGTATCCATTTGTTCATCCACCATTCCCTGATAAACCTCATGAAGATGCGCCTTTGACTTTGGCGTGTCTCCACCACCAGCCACAGGAAGATGATAATAAGTAAATCCAGCCACATTCCTCAATGGACATGGCGTACGTTCCAGTTCCTGTTCAGAACGTAAATCCACAAGGGTGGATATATCATTATCCAATAGCCACTGAATCTCTTCCTCTGTCAAACAAAGTGGAGCATCACTCCTTATATATCGCATACCACCTATAGGTAAAGCACGCGTGTTTAATGTTGATTTTATTAATGAACTCATCTAGTCTTTTCTCCTTACAGTAATAGGGCAGCATTCCAAAAGAATACCACCCCAACTATTGACTTTAAGCCAAAGGAATAAAGAAAAACTCCTCATTCCTATCTCATATTCTACGCGAACAATCTCACGATATCATTATACATTATAAATACCATAAGCACCATCAATGCTACAAATCCTGCAAAATGCACCATTCCCTCTTTTTCCGGCGGAATGGGTTTCCCACGAACCGCTTCAATCAGCATAAATACCAGTCGTCCGCCATCCAGAGCCGGCAACGGCAATAAATTCAGCACTCCTAAGTTTACACTGAGTAACAGCGCGATATTGCATAAGTTCAAAATCAGAACCAATGGACCGTATGGAGTAGACTCTTCTGCCACCTCCCCGATGACCTGAGCAATTCCGATAGGACCGGAAACATCATCCTTAGATGCTTCTCCCTGTACCAGCATTGCAAGACTCTTTATGGTCGAAACAAAACTATAACGTACTTCGTAGTAAGCATATTTAAAAATTTCAAGCCCTTGGGCTTCTACTGCCTCTCCATATCCTTGGAATCCAATCAAATATCTTCCATTTTCTTCGCTGTACTTTGGAACTAATTCTGTAGTATAAACTTCCCCATCTCTCTCATATTCGATGGTCATGGGCTTATCACCATTCATATAGGTGTTAATATAGATTTCTCTGGAAAGATAAATCTTTTCCCCATTCATTCTGGTAACTATATCCCCCGGTTCTATTCCTGCTTCATCTGCCGGATAGCCTTCCATAATTCCAAGAATCACCGGCTTATCAGAACCACTGAATCCTACTAAAAATAATGCCAATAAAAATGCCAAAATAAAGTTAAACAATGGTCCTGCTACTACAGAAGATATTCTTGCCCAAACAGGTGCTGCATTAAAGGAATTCGGTGACAGCTCTCCTTCTGCTTCGTTTAAACCATCTTCTCCTTCAAACATACAGGCTCCACCAATAGGAAGCAGACGAATTACATAATCCGTTCCATTTCTGTGGAATCCCACTAACTTTGGTCCCATTCCAATGGCAAATTCCACTACATGAATTCCGTTTACTTTTGCCAGTAAATAATGACCAAATTCATGAGCCAGTACAATAGTCCCAAATATTAAGATAAAAAATATTAATGTCATGTCTATCCTTCTATTTACTTGAATTTTTTCATTTCACTCCTGAGGCTTCTTCCTACCTCTTAATTACTGTCAACTTCATGTACAGCAATTCACTCCCTCGATCAACTCTTACAGCCCTGCTGCTTTACAGACAAACTCATGGCTTTCTGCTTCTGCTGCCAGAATCTGTTCTACCGTAGGTGCTTCTACCATTTTGTGATTCTTCATGGCAGCTTCAATGAATTCTGTAATCTGTAAATAAGAAATCTTCTTATCTAAGAATAAGCTTACTGCTTTTTCATTCGCTGCATTGTAAACTGTCGGCATACTTCCTCCGATTTCAGATGCTTCATATGCTAATTTTAATCCTCTGAAAGTATCCATATCCGGTTTTTCAAAAGTAATCTGAGCAAGATCATAAAAGTCTACTCTTTTTCCACCCATTGGCATTCTGTCAGGATAGAATAAAGCATACTGAATCGGTAACTTCATATCCGGAGTACCAAGCTGAGCCATAATTCCACCATCCCTGAATTGAACCATGGAATGAATAATACTCTGTGGATGTACTACTACCTGGATCTGATCCAAAGTAACATCAAATAACCACTTTGCTTCGATGACTTCTAATCCTTTGTTTACTAAAGTAGAGGAATCTATCGTAATTTTTCTGCCCATAGACCAGTTTGGATGTTTCAAGGCATCTTCTACTTTCATAGTTTTCAATTCTTCCAAAGTTTTTCCACGGAACGGTCCGCCGGAAGCTGTTAAAAGAATCTTTTCAATCTGTTCATGTTTTTCTCCATTTAAGGATTGGAAAATCGCACTGTGTTCACTGTCTACCGGTAAAATAGAAATTCCTTTTTCTTTTGCCAATGGCATAATAATATGCCCTGCTGTTACCAAAGTTTCTTTGTTTGCCAGCGCGATATCTTTTCCCGCTTCAATAGCTGCAATGGTAGGACGGATACCAATCATTCCTACAATTGCTGTTACCAGAATTTCAGATTCTTCCATAGTTGCAATCTCCAGAAGTCCATCCATTCCACATAAAACTTTTACATCTAAATCTGCTACTCTTAATCTTAAATCTTCGCAAGCTTTTTCACTCCACATTGCTGCCAGACGGGGCTTAAATTCACGGATCTGCTGCTCCATCAGATCCACGCTGTTTCCCGCCGCCAGAGCTACCACTTGTAATTCCTTATTTTCTCTTACGATTTCCAAAGTCTGGGTTCCAATAGAACCGGTAGAACCTAATACCGCAATTTTCTTCATACTATCTATTCCTTTCGGTTCGTACAAACTATATTATCACAATCAGA
>CAZSBV010000225.1:0-3304 GCA_964605105.1 uncultured Lachnospiraceae bacterium
ATGGAATATGTTTGACTTTGGAGCAGATGCTCGTAATGAAGGTGGCGAAAATGGACAGAACCACAAAGGCCTTGTAACCTTTGATAGAAAATATAAGAAAGATTCCTTCTATGCATATAAGGCATGGTTATCTGATGATCCATTCGTGCATATCGCTGGAAAACGTTATGTAGACAGAGTAGAAGATACTACAAAAGTTACGGTATACTCTAATCAGAAAACAGTGGAATTATTTGCTAATGGCGAATCCCTTGGTGTAAAAGAAGCAGAAGACCATTTCTTCTACTTTGATGTTCCAAACGTTGGTGAAACAAAATTAGTTGCTGTTTCCGGTGACTTAAAAGATGAAAGTGTAATCCGCAAAGTGGAAGAACCAAATCCTGCATACCGTCTGGTAGAAAAAGGTGCCGTACTTAACTGGTGGGATATCACTGAAATCGATGGATATTGCTCATTGAATTCCAAATTAAGAGACATAATCAGTGCAACCGGAGGAGCAGAAGTAGCTGGTTTCTTATTACCATTTATGGGACCAATGGCAGCTGGTATGTCAGCAGAACAGTCAGGCTCTATGTTGACAATGATGAATAATATGACAATGCTCAGAGTTATCAGTTTGATTACTGGTATGATGCGTATGGAAGTTAGTAAAGAACAGCTGTTAGAATTAAATGAAAAATTAAATAAGATTGCGAAAAAATAGTTTTTTAAGGAAAGAGATACTACAGCCCTGTAGTATCTCTTTTTTTTTAGTGAAGGAAAGAGTTGTATTTTTTCTTAGCAATATCTCTTGTTTAAAGGGATTTTCTCAGATTAGATTTTTATTTTCGTATTTTCAATCTGCTTTTTTGTACTTGAATTACTAGAAAAGCAATTTCCAATACAACTTAAAATTACTCTACATATGTGTTGACTGGAAAAATATTATAATTTATAATAAAACAAATGATTTAAAACGTATGTTTTAAAATGAAGTGATTATGAGAAAGGATGATAACGTATGCCTCCGAAGCCAAAATTTACAAAGGAAGAAGTAATTGATGCTGCACTCGCTTTGGTCAGTGAAAAAGGAATAGAAGCTTTGACAGCCAGAGATTTGGGAAAACGGTTAGGGAGTTCTGCTCGTCCCATTTTTACGGTGTTTAGTTCTATGGAGGAAGTTCAGGCGGAAGTACGTGTTGCTGCACTAAAGCGATTTGAAAGTTATGCCCAAAAGGCAATGTGCTATACTCCGGTGTTCAAACAAGTTGGTATGCAGATGATTCTTTTTGCGATGGAGGAACCGAAGCTATATCAATTGGTGTATATGTCTGAGAATAATGGAGCAAAGAGTTTTGATGATATATTAGTCCGTTTGGGGGATGTGGCACAACAGTGTGTTGATGTTATTCAGAAGGATTACGGACTTACTGAACAAGAGGCAAAAAAAATGTTTGAGCATGTATGGATTCATACCTTCGGTATTGGAGCCTTATGTGCTACGGGTATGTGTCAATTCACTAAGGAACAGATTATTGAAATGTTGGGACATGATTTTATTGCTATGATGATGCTTATAAAATCTGGCAGAATGAATCAGCCTACCGTACAACCGGTACGAAATGAAAAGGAGTAATTTATGAATAAAGGACATAGGAACGATGAAACATAAGGTATTGATTGAAAATGAAAAACAAGCCAATTATGTAGTTGCAAAAGTCATGCGAATTACATTTTTTATATTTACATTTATCTATCTGCTAGACCTAATAGGTATCTTCACAGTGGATTTATTGATTATGACGATTGCATATATTGGTAGTGGAGTATTTGGAAAATCTATATCGCGCCGCGCCTATGCATGATATCGGCAAGATTGCAGTTCCTGACGTAGTATTGCAAAAGCCGGGAAAATTGACAGATGAAGAGTTTAAGATTATTCAGGATCATACAGTAAAAGGTGGGAGCATCATTAAAGAAACTTTTGGTCATTTGGAAAATGAGCAATATACACAAATGGCATATGAGGTCGCCAGACATCACCATGAAAAATGGAATGGAAAAGGTTATCCGGATGGATTAAAAAGAAAAGAAATGAGGGGTTATTATGAACGAAAATAGTATGTTGAGAAAAAATGAAAAGGAAGCAAATAGCATAGTCGCCAAGGTCATGCGCATAACTTTTTTGATATTCATGTTGGTATATATTTTGAACATAATAGATGTATTTGTTGTAGATGATACTATTATGACAGTTGCATTTATTGGAGGTAGTATATTTTTATTGCTACCGACCCTTATGACGAATATACTGAAATTAGAAAAAAATTATTTAAAATACATATATGTTGTTTGCGCAGCGATATTTGTTATGATATTAAGTACTACGTTGACATTTCATGTGGTTGTAATTTATGTATATCCGATTGCGATTGCAAGTCTTTATTTTTCAAAGCGTTTAAATATTGTGGCAACCATTCTTAATGTAATTGGAGTTTCGATTGGTCAGTTACTGGCGTTTTTTCTTCAGACTTTACAGGATGATAACTTTACGACCTTAAGAGGAGTTGTTGTGTTTGGGATTATTCCCAGGGCATTGATACTGATTGCGGTCGCAGCTATTTTTACCATGCTGGCATCAAGAACTGCTTCCATGCTTTCGAACTTAATGGGGGCAGAAGAACAAAAGGAAATGTTAGACCACATGAATCGTATGAAAGAAAATGCTGTGGATACTTCTGAAACTTTATTTGGTATGGTAAATGAACTGGCGCAGATTACAGATAGTTCTTTACATGCCAATCAAAATATTGCAGGAGAATCAGAAAGACTTTTGCAGGGCTCTATGGAAAATACAGATGCCATTGAAAATGCGAATGAACGTATAGAAAAGATTACAGAACAATTGGCAGGACTTAGTAATATGAATCATACCATAGCATGTTTAACAGAAGAAATTGGGGAAAATACCAAGGAAAATCAAAAGCGAATGGATGATGCCACAGCAAATATGGAACAGATTAGCCATAGTACAGATATATGTAAAAAGATTATTTTTAATCTTGGTGAAGAGTCCAAAGAAATTATCAGTATTGTGGGAACGATTAAGAATATTTCCAGTCAGACAAATATTCTTGCATTAAATGCCAGCATAGAAGCAGCCAGAGCAGGGGAACAGGGACGAGGATTTTCAGTGGTAGCAGAGGAGATTCAGAAGCTTTCAGAGCAGACACAAACTGCTGTAGAAAGTATTGGAAATATTGTACACTTAGTTGTAAATAATACGGAAAAAGCGGTAAAGGCTATGGAAGAAAATGTATCCTTT
>CAZSBV010000226.1:0-3291 GCA_964605105.1 uncultured Lachnospiraceae bacterium
TCTGCCACTGCTACATGTTCCGGATGTGTGGCATATACTTTCAAAGCTGCTTCATCTTCAAAAGTAGAATCCAGCATTACTTCTGCATTGGAAGAAGCTAATGCTTCAATCTGGATTTTCATTTCTACAAGTCCCGGAATTTTTCCTACTAAGCTTTCCAGACTCTCTTTCATTTCCTGTTTAATTGTCGCTTTTTCCTCTGCTGTTAATTCATCTTTTAACTGCCATAAAATTACGTGTTTTACCATTTTTCTTAATCTCCGTTCTGTTTCTATTTTTTACTTTCCCTCTTCCATTAAACTCTAATTTAAATAATTTTCCAATATCTTTCTTTTAGGGAAATTTTTATTTATAGTTTAGCTAAAAGTTCCCTAATTATCAATAACTTCAAATTTAATTTTTATTTTATAGATAAATCAAACAAATTTTATTATAATAATCATATTAGGAATGTTTCTTATTTTTTATTAGGAACATCGGACATAAATATATTAGTACTAGGAGGTTTTTATCATGAGATTAAAAGACAAAGTTGCCATTGTAACTGGTGGAAGCCGGGGTATTGGTTTTGCCACTGTCGAAGCTTTTGTAAGAGAAGGTGCCAAAGTTGTTCTTTGTGCAAGCCGTCAGGAAACTGCGGACAAAGCTGTTGCTTCTTTAAAAGAAAAATATCCGGAATGCACTGTAGAAGGTATCTGGCCTGATTTAAGCAATGCTGCAGAAGTAAAAGAAGCTTTCGACGCGATTGGAAATAAGTACGGTAGTATTGATATCCTTGTAAACAATGCAGGTATTTCCGAAAAAACTCCATTTGTTGATTATACAGAAGAATTATTTGACAAAGTTATGGATTTAAATGTAAAAGGTGTTTACACTGCATCTAAAGCAGCTGTTGACTGGATGTTAAAGCAGAACAGTGGTGTTATTTTAAATACATCTTCTATGGTCAGCCGTGATGCACAGCCAAGTGGATTCACATATCCAACATCCAAATTTGCTGTAAACGGACTTACCTTATCTCTGGCAAGAGAACTCGCTCCAAAGGGAATCCGTGTTAACGCAATTGCACCTGGTATCACAGAAACAGATATGATGAAAGCTGTTCCTAAGGAAATGATCCAGCCTCTTATCGCAAGAATTCCTATGGGTCGTCTTGGACAGCCGGAAGATATTGCAAATGCATTTGTTTTCTTTGCATCTGATGAGGCATCTTACATTACAGGTCAGATTCTCTATGTAGATGGTTTAGCTAGAACCTAAGTTTTTAAATGTTTTATTTTCTGATTTATAAACAGTATTGAATATATAAAATTTTAACATTATTATAAGTCACAACATCAGATGAGTAGATTTTTCTACTCATTTGATGTTTTATAAAGAAAGTGAGAGACGAAATGCAATATTTAATTTCTTTTTTGGAAGGAATCATTACATTTATATCCCCTTGCCTTTTGCCTATGCTGCCAATTTATATTTCCTATTTTGCCGGTAGTGATACAAAAAACACCAAAAAAACTTTAATCGGAGCTCTCGGCTTTGTTTCCGGTTTTACTGTAATTTTTATTGCTCTGGGGGCCTTAGCCGGTACTTTAGGCAGTTTCCTAAAAGAGTATCAGACCGCGGTGAATGTAATATCCGGTCTCATTGTTATACTATTTGGCTTAAATTATCTGGGCGTTTTGAAATTAAATCTTTTTCAAGGCAGTAGAAAAAATTTTGACACTAGTAATTTGAACTTCTTTTCTGCCTTTTTATTTGGAATCATCTTTTCCCTCGGTTGGACACCTTGTGTTGGTGCTTTCTTGGGCTCTGCCCTTATGCTGGCCTCCCAGCAGGGAAAAGTTCTTACAGGAATGTTAATGCTATTGGCATATTCACTAGGTCTTGGAATTCCTTTTATTCTAAGTGCTGTTCTGATTCAAAAACTGAAAACAACTTTTGATTTTATCAAAAGAAACTATACAATCATTAATACGATTTCCGGAATTCTTCTTATTATTGTAGGAATTATGATGGCAACAGGAACGTTGGGAAAATTGTTGGCTATACTTAGCTAATAATTATTTTATGCTGATTCTATGATGTAAATTTAAGCTATAAATAAAATTAAATTCTATAAGAAAATGAGCATACTAATATTTAAATAAAAACTAAATAAGAAAGAGTAGAAATATTATATGAATAGTAAAAAGAAAACCATTATTTTAATTGGATTATTTATAGTTTTGATGATAGGCGCATCTGTTCTTTATAATAGTTTAAGTGCAGATTATAAAATGGATTCTTTGGTGGTGGAAAATAGCAATGAAATATTAAACGATAATAATAATTCATCAAATACAGCTGTCAATGATTCAAACAAAGATACCTCAAATACTAATACCAATAAAACAGAAAACTCTTCAAATACCTCATCTGAAGAATCTGCTTCTGAAAATGAAAGTCAGCTTACCACTGCTCCGAATTTTACAGTCATAGACTACGAAGGAAATCAAGTAAACTTGACCGACTTTTTCGGCAAACCGATTATTGTTAACTTCTGGGCAAGCTGGTGCGGTCCATGTCAGATGGAAATGCCGGACTTCGATGAAGCTTACGCAACCTACAAAGGCGAAATTGAATTTTTAATGGTAAACATGACTGACGGTTCCAGAGAAACCTTGGAAAAAGCCTCTTCTTTTATTGCTGAAAGTGGATATACCTTCCCGGTTTATTACGACACAGAATATAGCGCTGCTATTACTTATTCTGTTTCTTCTCTTCCAACTACTTATTTTATTAACGCAAATGGAGAATTAATAGCCCATGCCAGAGGTGCCATTGATGCGGATACCCTGCAAAAGGGAATTGATATGATTAAATAAAGGGCGGTATTCCCGCCCTTCACTTTATAAGTTTGCTTTGATTTTTTCAATCATTTCAGCATATTCTTCATCTGTTAAATATACTTTGCCAGGATTCATCTGGAATACACCGCCCCATTCATCTCCACCTTCGTATTTTGGTACGAGATGCATATGAAGGTGACAACCTGTGTCGCCATATGCTCCATAGTTTACTTTGTTTGGATGGAATGCTGCATGAAGCGCTTTTGCAGCTCGTGTTACGTCTGCCATAAATAAGTTACGTTCTTCATCACTGATGTTTACGATTTCACTTACATGATCTTTGTAAGCTACGATAACACGTCCCGGTTTACTCTGTTCTTTGAAAAGAATCAGGCTGCTTACTTCCAAGTCACAGATAAAAATACCAAACTTGTCTAATAATTCCCCACGCATACAATATCCG
>CAZSBV010000227.1:0-3289 GCA_964605105.1 uncultured Lachnospiraceae bacterium
TTATGTCAACATTAGAAAAAATTGAAAAAGCAGTAGTAGAAGGTTACAAAAAAATTGAAGATGGTGTAGTGGATGGCTACAAGAAAATCGAAGATGGTGTAGTAGAAGGTTACAAGAAAATCGAAAACGGTGCTGTAGAAGGTTTCAAAAAAGTAGAAAACGGCATGGTAGAAAAAATCGGCGAAGGTGCTGAAGGAAAAGTAGGAAAAATGGCTGATGCAGTAACAGGTGCATACAAGAAGATTGAAGATAGCGTAGTTGGTGGTTTTAATAAAATGGCAGACGGCTTCGTAGAAAAACATCTTGCAAAGTCAGGAGAAACAGTGGAAGAAGCAAGAGAACGAATCGCTAAAGAACAGGCTGAGAGAACAGAAAAAACAAATAATTATGTAAATGTTGAAGTTCCAGCATACGACCATGAAGCTCAGATGAAAGCTCAGAAAGAAATGATTGAAAAAAACATCGAAGCTAGCAAAAATGCAGGTAAGAGATAATAGTACAAAGATCTGCGAAATAGAACGAAAACAGGAAAAGTGTGGGTAAATATGGCAGCCACACTTTTCTTGTATTGGTGTAAAAACTATTCTTCAGTATTAATTAGGGCGCTTGACGGTGGGAGAAAACGGAATTATAATAGTTAGCAATAACTAACTGTTACTGGGAGAAAAATAAGATGCAGGATTTAATTATTATTGGAATTTTGGCGGTATTACTTATAGTCGGCGTGATTTATACAGTGAACCATTTTAAGGGTAAAAGTGATTGTTGTGGTGGTGGAAGTACATATGTTTCCAAGAAAAAATTAAAGAAAGTGATTGCGACCAAGACATATATCGTGGAAGGTATGACTTGTGAAAATTGCAAAGCAAGAGTGGAACGCTATATCAATGATATGGATGGAGTTGTTGGAAAAGTAAATCTTAAGAAGAAAGAACTTGTTGTTTCAATGGAAAGAGAAGTGTTAGATGAGGAAATTATAGCTGCTGTTACCAAGGCCGGATATCAGGTGGGATAAAATCCTTAATTAAAAAAATCCTCTGTTTAACAAAATTTAAGTTTCGGGATGGATTGGTGTCAAAATTGGTGTCAGAAAATATGGATTTGTATGTGGAAGCAGTGTTCTCTAAGGAATGAATTATCTGATGGAAAACTAAAAAATAGATTTCAGATGGAGCACATAGGTACAGACAAAACCGCTATAATAGGACCAAGTCAGAAGAACCTAGTAAAATCAATGGTTTCGCTGATTTGGTCTTTTTTATGGTATTAGGGACGAAAAGTGTCTATTAAGGACTAAATACTATATTCATAACACTATGACTTTTGAAAAGTTTAGTTTACTTGACAAATTTTGTTTCACAGATTACAATCATTTCACCGAAACGGTGAAAGGGTGAAAATTAATGAAACAAAGTTTTGTAGAAAATCAATATATTCAATTGGCAAAAGAGCAATTTTGTCAAATTATGAAAACAGTACCATTTGTATCTGATATAGAAATTATATCTACAGGATTGCAGCGTGGGTTTGGAGACTTTCATGCAATTGTTCATTATAGTGATAATAATGAAACACAGCGTTTTTGTATAGAAGTAAAATCTAATGGTGAAAAGCGTTTTGTAAATATGTTTATGATGATGGCTTCTCAGTACCACGATGATTCTTGTTACGTATTTATGGCACCATATATTTCTGAAGCATCTGCAGAAAGTATTTATGAGAATAATTTGAGTTACATTGATTTGTCAGGCAATTGCTATATTTTATCAAGACGCATTATCATTCATTTTCAAGGAAATGAAAATAAGTATGTAGAGAAAAGAGAGAAGAAGAATTACTTCTCAAAATCTTCTAGTGCGGCTTCGACTATTATTAGAACGATGCTTTCAGATATTGAACGTTCTTGGCAAGTTATTACACTAGCACAAGAATCTAATAAAGCAATTGGAACGGTATCAAATGTAAAAGCATTTTTACGAGATCGTGATTGGATAAATGATACTTCGCGCGGAGAATTTAAGTTACAAAATATAAAAGAGTTATTATATACTTGGGCAAAAGATTATCATAAAAAAGATAGTCGAACTTTTGAATATTATTCATTGGATTCTATTGCCGAGTTAGAACAAAAAATTTCTGCTTGGACTTTAAAACACGATAATAGCGCTTTACTAGGTGGCTTTTCCGCAGCAGCTAGATATGCACCGACTGTTCGATATAAAAAATTGGAAGTATATGTTGAGCAACAGGCTTTTAATGAGTTTCTAGTGGATATGGATTTGCAACCCGTAAGCACAGGTGGTAATGTCGTGATTACAATTCCTCATGATGAAACACCGTATATGTTTTATCGCGAGATTAACGAATCCCTTGTAACATCACCAGTTCAAACCGTTCTTGATTTATTAGGAAGTGCAGGACGTGGAGAAGAGGCAGCAGAAGCGATTATAATGAAAGAATTTAAGGAGTGATTACATTGATTAAAGACGAAGATTTAAAACAGGCAGTGGACTATTCCGAAGGTCAGAAAACAGCTGCATATACAGTATTAGGCGAAATTGTAAATTTGCTTAATGAATTTGCTGATAATATGAGGATTATTGGTGGTTGGGTACCGACGTTGTTATATCCCGAAAGTGATCATATTGGTTCTATAGATGTTGATGTACTTTTGAACCAATTAGAAATTAAGAAAGCAGAAAGTTATAAAACTATTAAAAGATTACTGGTACAGAACGGTTATGTAAAGCATCCCGAAAAATATTTTTCATTCGTAAAAACTGTTATTGTACAAGGAGTGCCATACGATGTTGATGTCGATTTTCTTTCTGGCAAATATGGTGGAGATGGTGGTAATGTTAGCAAGCACATTGACGGCATAAAGGCGTTGCCGGCTATCGGTGGTAATTTTGCATTCGAATTTCCGCCTACAGATGTAAAAATAGAGTACAAGCGTACTGATGGAGCCTTGGACAGCGGGCATGTGAATGTTATATCAGTCGTTCCTTATCTTGTTATGAAAGCTATGGCTATGGGGCGTGGTAAACCGAAAGATGCTTACGACATCTATTGTACAGTAGATAATTATCCGGGTGGAGTAAAAGCGTTGGCAATGGAATTTGCTCCATACATAGGTAAAGAGCTTGTACAAAGAACGAAGGAAAAACTTCAGGAAAAGTTTGCATCAATTGACCATGCTGGACCAGCGGATATAGTTTTGTTTCTTGGAATAACAGACGAGGATGAGGTGGCTCGAATTAAGCAGGATGCATACCAAAAGATAAATTAT
>CAZSBV010000228.1:0-3273 GCA_964605105.1 uncultured Lachnospiraceae bacterium
GTTTTGGGCTGGTGTTGACCACTTCTTATGGCTCATCGGTGAAGCGGTATTCCATATGCTTCCGGTAGGTATATGTTGGTCTGTGACTAAGAAAATGGGAACCACTCAGATGTTAGGTATTGTACTTGGTCTTACACTGGTATCAGGACAGTTATTAAATGCTTACGGTGTAGCTGGTGCGGCAGCAGCAGATATTCCTAAATGGGATTTCGGTTTCATTCAGGTTGACATGATTGGTTATCAGGCACAGGTCATTCCTGCGATTTTAGCAGCGTTTACATTAGTATATCTTGAAAAATTTTTCAAAAAGATATGTCCCTCAGTTATTTCCATGATTGTAGTTCCGTTTTGTAGTTTGGTTCTTTCCGTTATGGCAGCACATTTCGTACTTGGACCAATCGGCTGGAAAATTGGTTCTGTAATTTCTTCTGTAGTTTATGCAGGAATTACCGGGCCATTAAAGATTGTTTTTGGTGCAATTTTCGGTTTCGTATATGCACCGCTTGTAATCACAGGACTTCATCATATGTCCAATGCCATCGACTTACAGTTGATTGCTGACTTTGGTGGAACCATGCTATGGCCAATGATTGCATTATCCAATATTGCTCAGGGTTCAGCAGTATTAGGTATGATTTATCTTCAGAAGAAAGATGCAGAAGCACAGGAAGTTAACGTACCGGCTTGTATTTCCTGTTACTTAGGTGTTACAGAACCTGCAATGTTTGGTGTAAACTTAAAATATAACTTCCCATTCATCAGTGGTATGATTGGTTCTGCATGTGCAGCAGTTGTCTGTGTAGCTACAAACAGTACAGCAAATGCAATCGGTGTAGGAGGTCTTCCGGGAATCCTTTCCATGCAGCCACAGTCTATGGTAAGCTTTGCAATCTGCATGGCAATTGCGGTTGCAGTACCATTTGTTTTGACTGTAATGTTAGGTAAAAAAAAACTTCAGTTCGTAGAAGTTAATACAGAAGAAATAAAAGCTGTAGAAGTAGTGAAAGAAGTAAAAGCAGAGTCTGCAAAAACAGAGATGAAAGCATTTGCTACAGGTTCTGTAATTTCGTTAGAAGAAGTAAACGATGGCGTGTTCTCAGCAGGCATTATGGGTGCCGGATTTGCAATTAAGCCTGAAAGTGATATTATCTATGCTCCGGCAAATGGAACTGTTACCTTAATGATGCAGGACTCACGCCATGCATGTGGAATTAGGCTGGAAAGCGGTGCAGAAATTCTTCTTCATGTAGGTCTGGATACGGTAGCTATGAAAGGTGATGGATTCAAATACCTTGCAAAAGAAGGACAGAAAGTGCAGGCGGGAACTCCACTTATTAAGTTTGATAAAGAAAAAATCAAAGCTGCAGGTTATGTAGATACCACAATTTGTGTTATTACAGAACCGGCAGAAGGTGAAAGTATGAAATTTATAACAGGTATACATGCAGTAGCCAAAGAGACAACAGTAGCGAAAGCAGAATAGGGGAAGACATGACAGATTTTAGAAAAAGTACTGTATATCAGATTTATCCAAGATCTTTTTATGACACCAATGGAGACGGATTTGGCGATTTAAAAGGTGTGACAGCCAAGTTGGACTATATTAAGGAGTTAGGTGTAGACTATATTTGGATGACTCCATTTTTTGTATCACCACAGTATGATAATGGGTATGATGTAGAAGATTATTACAATATTGATCCTCGTTATGGCACCATGGAAGACTTTGAAGAACTTTCTAAAGAAGCAGAAAAGCGTGGAATAAAATTAATGCTGGATATGGTGTTTAATCATACTTCCAGCCACCATGAATGGTTCCAGAAAGCTTTGGCTGGTGATGAAAAATATAAAAAATTCTATATTTTCAAAAAGGGTAAAGAAGATGGAAGCGCACCTACAAACTGGGAAAGTAAGTTTGGCGGTAACGCTTGGGAATATGTACCTGAAATGGGCGAATATTACCTGCATCTTTTCCATGTAAAACAGCCGGATTTGAACTGGGATAATCCGGAAGTTAGAGAAGAAGTGAAAAAAATTGTCCGTTTCTGGATGAGCAAAGGTGTCAAAGGTTTCCGTTTCGACGTTGTAAATTTAATCAGCAAAGACAAATATGAAGATGATTATGAAGGGGATGGAAGAAGATTCTATACGGATGGTCCCAACATTCATAAATACTTGAAAGAATTAAATGAAGGTTCTTTCGGCCAGGATGCTGAAATTATTACCGTAGGTGAAATGTCCAGCACCTCCATGGGAAACTGCTTTGGATATGCTGGTGCTGATAGCAATGAACTTTCTATGGTATTCAGTTTCCATCATTTAAAAGTAGACTTTATGGGAAATGAAAAATGGGTGCTTGTACCAGTAGATTTTCAGAAATTGAAGAAAATTATTTTTGAGTGGCAGACAGGAATGGCAGAAAACAATGCATGGAATGCAGTATTCTGGTGTAACCACGACCAGCCACGTCCGGTATCCAGATTCGGTGATGAAGAAAAATACTGGAAAGAATCGGCTAAGATGTTAGGTACTATCGTTCATGGTCTGCGTGGAACTCCATACATATACCAAGGCGAAGAAATTGGTATGACAAATACAGATTTTGCACAGATTGATCAGTTCCGAGATGTAGAAAGTTTAAACCATTATGATATTCTACAACAAAAAGGGCTTTCTAAAGAAGATGCCCTGAGAATCATTCAGATTCATTCCAGAGACAACGGGCGTACTCCGATGCAGTGGAATGGTGATGCCCATGGTGGATTTTCCACAGTGGAACCATGGATTGGTGTGAATAAAAACCATACAAAAGTCAATGCAGAAAGTCAGCTTCAGGATGAAACATCTATTTTCAATTACTATAAAACATTGGTAGCTTTGAGAAAAGAATATGATGTGATTGCATTCGGTGATATCATTCCATTGGATGACAAACATAGTTCTGTTTTTGCATATGAAAGAACCTATGGGGACGAAAGTCTGTTGGTGGTTTGTAACTTCTATAAAAAGGAAATTGAATGGAATTGTTCCAAAGACTTAGAAGGTTATAAGGCAATCCTTGGCAACTATGAAGAACAGTTTATAGAAGAGAATGAAATTACATTGAGACCTTATGAAGCAATGATGCTTTATAAGAAGGGTTAGTTTAAAAGTAGTAGATTAGGTGAAAAGAAAAGGTGTCGTGAATTTACAAGGGGAAATTTGCGACACCTTTTGATTTTTACAGAATCGTTTCCATACCTACCTTCTGTGGTTTCAGACCACAGGCTTCAT
>CAZSBV010000229.1:0-3257 GCA_964605105.1 uncultured Lachnospiraceae bacterium
TGGGAATCTTTACAGAAACGCAGGAACTGGTTGATTTAAGCCGTCATATGATGGGGATCATTGCTGTGGGATATATTGCAATGGCAGTTACACAGAGTTTGTCCGGTGTTATGCGTGGAGCAGGAGATACCATGACACCAATGTGGATTTCTATGTTTACTACCGTTATTGTTCGTGTGCCGATTGCATACGGAATAGCTTTCCTTACCAGAAGTCCTGAGTTCCCTAATGGTCGTCAGGAATGTGTATTTATTTCACTTTTATGTTCCTGGTTAATGGGTGCAATTCTTACAACTATTTTTTATATGAAAGGAAAATGGAAGAGAAACTTACCTTCACAGGATGGCGGACAAGCTGTCTAGTCAGGCATCGATAGCATATCTTTGGGTTCAAAGTCTATTGAAATGATAGAAGAAATAGTAATATTTTTTGGAAAACATAAGGTTTTTGCACAAAATATAGTTGTCAGACAATGGTAAAAAAGTTATAATATAGTAGAATAAATTTGTATTACTTAAATATAAGTTGACAGTAACAAATTTGAAAGCATTCAAGAAGGTATGGATTGGAGGAACAACAAGTGGAACAATACAAGGGTAAAGCACTGGGCGTTTTTGAAGTTGATAATCTTGTAGCAGCATATGTAGCTTTGGATGCAGCTTCTAAAGCAGCTGATGTTGCGATTCAAGCTGTAGAACGTAATCGATTAAAAAGTGGTGCATGTGTTAAAATGAGAGGAGATATCTCCAGTATTAATGCAGCTATGGAAGTAGCAGTAGCTACCGCATCCCGTCTTGGTAAAGTAACAGCAAGTACTATAATTGCTTCTCCTTCTGAGGGAACAGAAGTTGCAATGGAAATGACTATTAACAAGTAAAGGGAAGGGGATAACGAACATGAAAATGGAAGCGGTTGGATTAGTTGAAACTTTAGGTAGTGCTTCAGCTATTATGATTGTAGATAAAATGCTTAAAACATCTCAGGTTACATACGAATGTTGGAATACCAAATGTGGCGGACATGTTACTGTTTTTTTAAGTGGGGATGTGTCTGCAGTGACAGCGGCAGTAGAAGCTGTTAAAGCAAATCCTCCGGGAGTAGAAGTTATTGCAGCGGCAGTAATTTCCAATCCATCTGAAGAAACCAGAAAGATGATTGAAGCTAGTCGTAAAAAGAAATAATTTTAAGAACTTTATGAGTAAGTCGATCATATACATAGAATGTGTAATTTGAATATTAAGAGAGGGGTTGTAACAGGGAAACTGGGGCAACCTCTTTTATTGAAGAATAGAGTATTAAAATTTGAAAAGTAAAAGTTGAAAGGAACTTTCAGCGGTGAGTTTGTGTTTTAAACAGAAGTGCAAGTACTTCCGCTTGAAACATTAGGAGGCAAAATATGGAATATGTAATTACAGCTCTTGTGGTCTTAGCCTGTATAATTTTTGTGGTTATCAAAAACAGAAAACCTACGGAAGACCAGCTGGAAAAGCAAAAGAGGGAATATGAAGAAATTCTTGAAAAATTTCAGGTTCCGGAAAATCATTATAAAATCGTAGTAGGTCAGTCGAAAGCATATAAGCTTTATAATTGTCCTGCTGTTGTATGGAAAGATGATAAGATGATAAAAACTTTGTATTTGAGAGCAAATGCAAGACCATTTTTGGTAGAACAGGAAGAAGAGGATTATTTATTCCTGGCTTCTCAGCCTTATGTGGATTTTCTTAGATTTGACGGAACAGAATATCCGGATTGGGCAGTGCAGCCGGAATATATAAAACAGATGTTTATGCCATATGTTAATAGTACGATATCTAAAGGTGGAATCGATTACAATAAGAATATGTACTGGATAGGAACTACCTGCGTATATGCGGCATCCATGGCAGAGATGTTTAAAATGCTTGGGCGCCCGTTAATGGATTATACCAATATGGTAGATAACAAAAAAGAAATGGCAAAAGACGGTTCTGTTCCGGAAGATATGCTGGAAGAATACAGAAAAGAAAAAGCCGCCAAGAAAGAAGCTTCTGAATTTTTAAAAGAGGAAGATAAAAAAGATAAAGAAGCTGTAGATGGAATGGAAAAAGCAATTCAGGTCATTCGTGACAGTGAAAGAAAATCTGCCGAAGAAGCAATTAACAGTTTGTACGCAAAATTACTGGCTGATAAGAGATTCGAAGATTTGGAAAGAGCAACCAAGGATGAAGAATTCCGTAAGCAGTTGTTTGAAGAGTATAAATGATAAGAAACTTTCGCGTAAGTAAAAGGGCTGGAAGACAGCCCTTTTATTATGAAATATGTTCCTTGATATAAGATATAAACCCTTCTAGGGCAGGATTTTCTTTTAAAGTAGAATTATGATATAGAAAGCCAACATCACGTTTCGGAATGGCTTCTTCTAAAGAAACTTCTATCAATTCGTTAGAATCTAACTCATGCTGAACAAATTCGCGGATGACACAGGCAATTCCCAAATCAATTTTTGCAAATTCAATCAGCAAGTCCATATTTCCCACTTCCATGATATCAGAAAGCTCCATGTTATGGGAGGATAAAAAATGTTCTATGTATTTTCTGCTGACATTTTCACTGTTGAGCATCATGAATACTGCGTGGTCAAACAAGGTTTCTTCTGTGACACCTTCACGGATTTTTAAGTGATTCAGATAATTCGCGGTAGTAACAAAGGTATCGTGGATTTCCATTAAAGGAGTAGCAGCAAAGCCTTTGATCTTTTCAGGTAATCCGATAAAACCGATATCAATGGAACCGTTTTCCAGGGCATTTATAGTTTCGCTTGAAGTCTGACAGCAGATCTTGATTTTTATGTGAGGATTCTTTTTGATATATTCATTCAAATAAGGAAGTAATACAAATTTGCAGAGTGTGGTGCTGACACCAATTGTAATATGTCCTACTCCTAATTCATTCATTTTCTTAATACGGTCTTCCCCTTTTTTGATACAGACAAAAGCATGTTTTACCTGTTCAAAGAGATATTCGCCTTCCTGTGTCAGTGTGACACCTCTGGAATTACGGATAAATAAAGTGGTGTCCAGATTAGATTCCAGTTTGGAGATTGCCTTAGAAATCGCCGGTTGGCTGATATAAAGCTCTTTGGCTGCTGCGGAAATATTCTTGCATTCTGCAACGGTGTAGAAGATGTAATATAAGTTTAAATTCGATTCCATGTGTGTGTCCTGCCTTATATATTTTGATAACAGGATTGTTCCGCACGACCTGCTCTCACAATTCTG
>CAZSBV010000230.1:0-3255 GCA_964605105.1 uncultured Lachnospiraceae bacterium
ACTATATAATTGTTGTGCTATATTTCCCAATAACATAGGAATTGTAAAAATGACAATCCTTTTCCACGGGGTTCCTTCCGTCATATCCGTGGCCTGAAATAATTTTTTTATCTTATCCAGCATTTTTATCCCCTCATTTCTAAACTTATTATAACCAATTATATACAATACTCATGTATAATTAAATAAGATTTAGTAAAATTCCGCAAAATACTCCTATCAAATATAGGATTCCTATAATTTTAAAACTTTCTGCCCTATCTTCATTCACTCTCAAAAGAACCAAAATTCCCACTCCGGCTCCCACAAGAAGACCTGACATCATAGTTCCAAAAGTCATGAGTCCGTCTAAAAACATCTGTGTAATTACCACGGATGCCGCACAGTTCGGAATCAGACCTATGATTCCCGCCAGAACCGGTCCGAGTACAGGCCTATTTAAAATGAAATTCGCTAATTGCTCTTCCCCAACCAATTCAATTCCTATATTTAAAACTACAGTAATCAAAAATACAAACAAAAAAATCTGTAAAGTATGTCTAACTGCCGATTTCAAAACTCCATCTTCACAATGGCAATGCTCATGTTCGCAAAAATCATGAATTTTCTTTCCCTGACTTTCTTCCTTTTTCAGTTTATGATAAATAAAATCTACTAACAAGCCTGCCGCAATTGCAATTACAACTTTTATACCCAAAACTTTTAATATGATACCGGTATCCACCGACTGTGAAATCATAATCGGTAACATTTCATCCGAAGTAGATAAATAAATTGCAATCAAGGTTCCAACTGAAATAATTCTTCCTGCATAGAGATTGGATGCTACCGTTGACATTCCGCATTGAGGAATAATACCTAAAAAACCGCCAACTACAGGTCCTGCTTTTCCTGCTTTCTCAAGCCAAAAATTCGTCTTCTCGCCTGTTCTTTTTTCAAGAAATTCCATGATCAAATATGTGATAAACAGAAAAGGTAAAATACTTAAACTGTCACTAAAAGCATGTTCTAATGAATGTATGAAAATATGTGTCACTTATTTCTCTTAAAATTCAATTCCTTTATAATAAAATCGAATCCGCTTTTCCTTTCTATATAATTTAAACATATTCCTTCAAAAATACTGTAGAATGTTACCATACATTAACTCTACTTGTAAATGCCAACATTTACTGAAAATTTCCCCTTTTTTGTCTGATATCCAACACCATTATATACAAATTTTCCATATCCCCGTACACTGACCGTATCCCCTGGCTTTAATTGATAGCTATTATTTTCGCACAATCTGGAATTCACATAAATTTTCTTAGCACGAAAATATTCTATACTCTGGCTTCTGGACAGATTATAAACCTTAGCAACCACACCATCAATTCTCTCAGATGCGACTAAAACAGCTATCTCTTCTATTTCTTTTTGAATGAACGTTTCCCCAATTTCTAAAATCCGAGTCTTCACATGAGTATGACGCACTTGTGAAAGATTCTCAATAATATAATCAGCAATTCTCTCCAGACAATAAACATAGCCGTTCTTTCCTTTGATAAAAATATCACCCAGATTCTCTCGCTCTATTCCTAAGTTCATCAATGCTCCAAGATAGTCTCTGTGATTCAGATTCTCTCCAAATTTCTCCAGTAAAGGCTCTATAGCAATACATACAATTGGAAATGGTTCTTCATATCCCAATTCTTCGGGATTTCCGAAGCGGATTACTTTGCGATCCACTCCATCCGCTCCACCAAAAACAGTAACCCCAGCAAACTTCAGCTGGGGTTCATTTTGATAAAATAAATCTAATTCCGGTAGAGAAAGAAAATCTGTAAACGTATACATATTTTGTCCATAAGAGCGTCTTGCCAGTTCTGCAAACCGCTTTTGTAACAATAAATCCTCTTTTTCCATATCTCTTTATTCCTTTTTAGCACATGACTGAACTGTTATACAAAGTTAATAACTTCTTCTTTGGGAGCCTTTGTTTTTTCAACCTTCACAGCATGAAGGACCGGCCCTTCTCCATTATAATCCGGCCAATATTCATTGGTAATTGAAGCGGTAACTTTTACCCATGATTTTTCTTTTAATTCAGAAGCTTTCTCATATTCACAGGCAAAACCCAGGAAAGCCATATCATCTGCACAACAAGTCATTGCCAATCTTCCCGGTACAAAATAATCAGAAGGGAAGGACTTTGGTCTCAACACCTGACCTACAAACTGTACTGTTTTTCCTTCGTATCTTTCCACATGATCCAAAGAATCCAGATACCAGATTCCATATGCCTCATCATCCAAATCAATGACAGCTTTTTTCAAGTCATATGGAAGCTCTTCTTCCATCATCTCGTTGATTTCACCCTGAGAATCTTCAAAAATAATTTCCGCCTGTTGATTTACGGCTTTTATATTACGCTTGTAATTACTCAATTCCTTAATGCCGTCGCAACGGTTAAAGATAATCATTTCAGACTTACGAACCATTTCCGCAACCATAGACTTCATATTAGTATAGTACATAGGGAATGTGCTGGCATCAATCATGGTAATTTGCTGATCTATACTCCAGTGAATCGGAAGTTTTAGATCCTTCATATTCCACATACCATTAAATTCAATAATAATTCTTTCCGGTCTATACTTCTTTTCTAATTCCATCAAACGTTCTGAAGTAAAATCTTCTTCATCTTCGATTACTTCCATTACCGTTCTTGTCTTTTTTAAAAGAGCTTCCTCATATTCCAATTCCCCTTCTTCACATAAGATAAGTAAAGTAGTACTTTTCGACTGAAAATATGGCTGGGAAATTGTATATTTTATAAACTCTGTTTTACCACTTTCTAAAAAACCATTGATCAAATAAACTGGTATCATGATTTCCTTCTTTCTTCTAAACACCGAATAATTCTCCTAATTTTTCTTCCTGAATCTTAGCGCCGATGACACAAAGTTTACCGGTTACATCCGCTTTTCCACGTCTTACACTAGATTCACCCGGAACATAGTCAAAATAGATCCATTCTCCGCCTTCTTTATCTGCAACCATTCCTTTTGCTCTGAGAACATAACCATACTGTTTTTCATCTTCCAAAGCTTCCAGAATTTTTTCAATTTCTTCTATGCTAAAGCTGTGGTGTGTTTCTTTCCCCCAACTAGCAAATACTTCATCTGCATGATGATGTTCATGGTCGTGGTCATGACATCCACAAGTACAGCCTTCGCCGTGATCATGATGATGATGTTCGTGATGGTCATG
>CAZSBV010000231.1:0-3254 GCA_964605105.1 uncultured Lachnospiraceae bacterium
CACTTTGCAGTGCCCATGTTGTAATACCCATTTTCATAATAGAACGGATAAATACAAAACATGATAAATACATATAGAGTTATAATATATGAAGAAATTCTCCACTTTTCTTTTTTCTCCATAATTCCCCTTCTTTTACCAGCACTTTTATCACAGTATAGCAAAGTAATTTTAATAAGACAATTCTGCATTCAAAGCCTTGAATGATTTTGCTCTAACAAAAAATAAGGTACTGCAAATACAGTACCTTGGTTCTATCAATTAATCTTATTCTACAATTTAAATCGGTATCCAACACCCCATATAGTTTCGATGTATTGAGGCTTACTGGAACTACCTTCAATCTTCTCTCTGATTTTCTTAATATGAACGGTTACGGTTGCAATATCACCTACAGAGTCCATATCCCAGATTTCTCTAAACAGTTCTTCTTTCGTAAACACATGGTTTGGATTTTCCGCAAGGAATGTAAGCAAATCAAATTCTTTGGTAGTAAAATTCTTCTCTTCTCCATCGATATAAACTCTTCTTGCAGTTTTATCAATTCGAATTCCTCTGATTTCGATTACATCATTTGTCTTCTGGTTCGTATTTACCAGACGATTATATCTGGACATATGAGCTTTTACACGGGCAACCAATTCACTTGGGCTGAATGGTTTTGTCATATAATCATCGGCTCCAAGTCCTAACCCATGAATCTTATCAATATCATCCTTTTTAGCAGATACCATAATTACAGGAATATCCTTTTTCTCACGAATCTGTCTGCAAACTTCAAAGCCATCTATACCCGGAAGCATCAAATCTAACACAATCAGGTCAAAATCTTCTGCCAAAGCTCTTTCTAATCCTTGGTCTCCTGTGTGTTCCATGGCTACTTCAAATCCACTTAATTCCAAATAGTCTTTTTCTAAATCAGCAATTGCTACTTCATCTTCAATAATTAAAATTTTACTCATGTCATTCCCTCTCTATTATTTTGTCTGTCTTCTCGATATATATGCTTTTCTATAGCTATACCTATAGTTCCTTATGCATTTAAATCCTGGTTCTCATTTTCCCTATACCTTCGGATTACAAAATGCATACAAGTTCCTACACCTTCTTTACTGGTTGCCCAAATATATCCTCCATGGTCTTCGATAATTTTCTTTACAATAGAAAGACCAATTCCGCTTCCTCCCTGCGATGAATTACGGGAAGCATCGGTTCGATAAAACCGTTCAAAAATATTTCCCAGGTCTTTGGACGCTATTCCTTTTCCGTTATCCGCAATTTCCACACGGACAGAATCACTATCCTCTGCCAGACGAATATCTATGACTCCCTTTTCCTTATCCATATATTTGATACTATTTCCAATAATATTATTAATTACCTTCTTCATCTGTTCCGGATCTGCAATAATCAAAGTCTCCGGATCGATCAGATTCGTATAATTCAACTGAATATTTTCTGATTCCAAATCCAATCCTACTTCTTCCACACAATCGTTAAAATAATCCGTTACATTCAATTTATGGAAATGGTAAGGAATCCTGTTCGAATCAATACCGGAGTAAAAGGTCAACTCATTAATCAGTCTGTCCATATCACATGCCTTTGTATAAATCGTCCTAATATAACGTTCTCGTTTATCTTCCGTATCCGCAACTCCATCAATCAGACCTTCCACATATCCTTTGATAGAAGTAATCGGTGTTTTTAAATCATGCGTAATATTACTTACCAATTCCTTATTCTGTTTTTCTTTCTCTTTCATTTCCTCCGTAGATTCTTTTAACTTCAAACGCATGTCTTCATAGCTTTTATAAAGCTCTCCCATTTCATCTGTGCTATTTTCCTTACAATGCAGCACATAATCAAAATTCCCATTAGCAATATGATGCATGGCAATATTCATTTCCTGAATCGGAAGAAAGACCCCTTTTCGAATCCACTGCGTCAACATAATACTTGTAAACAACAGAATCAATACAATAGAAATAAACAGATAAATAATCAATGTCTTGGAAATTACACTGCTGACTTTCGTTACAATGAACAAACTTCCTTGTTCTCCATCCGGGAAAACAAAGTCGATCTGCTTCACCAGCTTTTGCATGTCATTGTAATAATATCCTGCATCAGCACCTTCCACTGCACTTCCATATTCCGGCAGTCTGCTTTCCAATTGGCTTGAGGCAGTTTCATTTCCGGAGTAATATACTTTTTTACCTTTTCTTACAATTAAATAAGATGAAGTATCTTTAATCTCCTCATTTACCTCACTCAAGTATTTCTTATCCAAAAAACGTGAAGAATCCATGTCTACCTGCATCCGCAGTTTATAAAACATCTCATCTGTCAGTTTCCCAAAAGAAGAAATGGAATCTGACCACATGGTATAGTCATTTATTTCAATTCCATAATTTAACCCTTCTTTGTACATCACCTGATAACTAATAATTCCAAACGCAATTGATGTCAGTATTACCGGCAAAATAATAATTGTAACAAAAGTAATCCATAGCCTGGTTTTAAATTTCATAATATTGTCCTTTTATTCCAAATCCACTAAGTGTTTCTATTGTATCACATATTTTCTTCCTTTTTATAAAGTAGTTGAAATATTATTCTAAAAAAATTATAAAAATATCATATTTACTTGTTGACAATTACTAATGTGTCATGTATTATAATGATATCAGTAATCATTACTAATTTCGAAAGGAGAATAGATGGCACTAAAGTACAGTAGACAACGCGAGGCTATTAAGGAATTTATGATGACCCGCAAGGATCACCCCACCGCTGATGTAGTTTATATGAACGTCCGCAAAGAATTCCCTAATATAAGCCTTGGAACAGTATATCGTAACTTAACACTATTGTCCGAGATGGGTGAATTATTAAGATTACGAGTAGGCGATGGAGTAGATCATTTTGATGCTACTACTACTCCACATTATCATTTTATCTGTAAAGACTGTGGCTCGGTTACTGATTTGGAGATTCCGATTATGCATTCCATTGACACAGTAGCAGGTGAGAATTTTAAAGGCCAAATAAATGGTCATGTAACTTATTTTTACGGAACTTGCGAACATTGTTTAAAAAATTCCTCTTCTTAATATTTTGTTCGTTCTAGTTTCCCGGCAAGATGTATATTTTATGATTATAATGAAAAAATTAAATTAAAAAGAAAAGGAGAATTGATTATGAAATTTGTATGTTCAGTATGTGGTTATGTTCATGAAGGAGATGCGGCA
>CAZSBV010000232.1:0-3254 GCA_964605105.1 uncultured Lachnospiraceae bacterium
TCTGCTGTACCGTAATCTTCCTCATCATCTCCAAAATCGATAAGCAAAATGCTGAGAAGGAGAGAGCAAAAATAGAAGAAAATAATAAAGAACTTTCATCTAAACTACATAAATCTCAAGAAATCCTACCGGCAATAGTGCAGGTTTTGAGTAATGTGACGGAGAATGGCGGAACGGAAATGGAAGAACAAGATGCCCGGAAATTGTTAGAAGAAATGAACAGTTTGTGTGGGCAACAATTAAAAGAAAACAGTAAAGAAGATTTACAGTTGAAAAATTTCTGTAGTACAGGTCTAAAATTATTAGACGAACAATTAAAAGTTTATCAAATGGAAGCAATAGGCAGAAATGTCAATTTAGATATATTTGTACAAGCACCTATCAATGATTTAATTAAAAGGGACGACATTGACCAATTGAAGCTCCAGAGAGCGGTGGGTGATTTAGTAAGAAATGCTTTTCGCGCAGTGGAAAGAGAGGATAAAAAGTGCCAAGCGAATAAGCACATTTTACTGATTATAGGGTGTCGGTATGAAGGTATACTAGAGGTTGCAGTTGTGGATAACGGAACTGAATTTCCATTACATGTAATAGAAACGTTTGGGAAGCGTGGAGTTACTACCGGTGGGACGGGTAATGGATTGGCAGATTTAGTAGAATTTGCAGATGAAATGGGAGCATCTATCAGTGTAAATGAATTTGACGGGAAAACAAGTTTGTTTACGAAAAGAGTATCCATAAGTTTTGATAAACAGGGGATAAATTATTTTAATTCACATAGAAAAGGGCAAGTGGGAAGCTCTTTTTGGAATACACAATTAATTGAAAATTGAATAGGGAAAAGAATAAAAAAGCTGTGGGTATATGGCCACAGTTTTTTTATTCCTTTGATGAACATAGTAGAGAGGGTTGATTTATCATGAAAAAGGATAGTGGAGAACAACAACGTAAAGAACAAGGGAATAGAGAGCAAAAGAACAGGGAACATAAGAATAGGGAACAAAAGGAGCAGCAACAGAAGAAGAAAGAACATACAAATAAAAAAGGTTTTGAATATCAGGATGGTGATATACCTACATTCTTAAACGAATGCTGCTTTGGAGATGAATATTTTTTCTATGAAGGTGCAGAGGGCAAACCTAAATATGAAAATATTAATGAAAAATGGGATGAATTTGTGCAGTGGGTGGAAAGTGTCCGGGAAAGGAATAAGTCCATAGAAGGATTTGAAGACAGTCATCCGGACAGAGTTGGCCACGAAGTTGTAAAATGGGCGAAAAGACACGATGTTTATGCAATTTTTCGTTTGACCAATACATATTGGGAAGCTTTTCGTGATACTTATCTTTTGGTAGAAGGATGTCCGGAAATCGTTTTGGAATTTATTCGGGGAATTATGTTCGAAAAGATGACTGAAAAGCAGATGTGGGGAACGAGAGAAGACCGACAATTGAAAGGAAAATTAATAATCTTTAATGAAGAATATTTGCCAAAAGAAGGAGAGTATACGGGAGATTTAGAAATTGTATATCAACCGATAACTTATCCGCCTGAATATGATGAGATAGAAGATAAGTCATGTCCAATAGAGTATTATTCAATAGAAAAAGGGCTATTTCCACGAGAACCGGTAATTTTTGAAAGATAATATAAGGAATGGAAAACAATAAAACTTCTTGTGAACCTAAAACTCATGTGATAGAATGTATTCTAGTCGGAGATTGCCCCAAATGTTGGAAATGGAAAATGGGGATAATTACGAAAGAATTATAAATAGAAAATTCCTTATAAAAGGATGGGAGCATAGTTATGAGCACAGAAAAAATAGAAACTGTAGAAGAAACAAAAGAAGTTGTTTCCAAAAACTTTATTGAGCAGATTATTGAAAAGGACCTTGCAGAAGGCGTTTATGATACCGTGCATACAAGATTTCCACCGGAACCAAACGGATATCTTCACATTGGCCATGCAAAGAGTATTTTATTGAACTATGGACTTGCACAGAAATATGGCGGTAAGTTCAACATGCGTTTTGATGATACGAACCCGACAAAAGAAAAAATTGAGTTCGTAGAATCTATTAAGAAAGATATTCAGTGGCTTGGTGCAGACTGGGAAGACAGACTTTATTTTGCATCCAATTATTTTGGTGAAATGTATGAAGGCGCTGTTAAATTAATTAAAAAAGGCAAAGCATATGTTTCTGATTTGACAGCAGAACAGATCAGAGAATATAGAGGTACTTTAACAGAACCGGGAAAAGAAGATCCGGGTTCTTTAAGAAGTATTGAAGAAAATCTTCAGTTATTTGAAGATATGAAAAATGACAAATTCAAAGATGGGGAAAAAGTACTTCGTGCAAGAATTGATATGTCATCTCCGAACATGAACATGAGAGACCCTGTAATTTATCGTGTGGCACATATTCCACACCATAACACAGGCGATCAGTGGGTCATTTATCCGATGTATGACTTTGCGCATCCGATCGAAGATGCTATCGAAGGTATCACACACTCTATCTGTACTTTGGAATTTGAAGATCACAGACCATTGTATGACTGGGTGGTAAGAGAATTGGAGTATCCAAATCCTCCAAAGCAGATCGAATTTGCAAAGATGTACCTTACAAATGTAGTAACAGGTAAGAGATATATTAAGAAATTGGTTGAAGACGGAATTGTAGACGGATGGGATGACCCAAGACTTGTTTCCATCGCTGCTTTAAGGAGAAGAGGTTTCACACCGGAAGCCATTAAATTGTTTGTTGATTTATGTGGTGTAAGTAAAGCGAACTCTTCTGTAGAGTATTCTATGTTAGAGTACTGTATCCGTGAAGACTTAAAATTAAAGAAATCCCGTGTTATGGCTGTTCTGGATCCGATCAAATTAGTGATCGACAACTATCCGGAAGGACAGACAGAAATGCTGGACGTACCTAACAACCTTGAAAATGAAGAATTAGGAAATCGTCAGGTTCCATTTGGTCGTGAATTGTGGATCAACAGAGATGACTTTATGGAAGAGCCGCCTAAGAAATATTTCAGATTGTATCCGGGAAATGAAGTACGTTTAATGTATGCATACTTCGTAACATGCACCGGAGTGGTAAAAGATGACAACGGTAATATTGTGGAAGTGCATTGTACTTACGATCCGGAAACAAAGAGCGGCAGTGGCTTTACCGGAAGAAAAGTAAAAGGAACCATTCATTGGGTACCGGTAGAACAGGCAGTAAAAGCAGAAGTAAGATT
>CAZSBV010000233.1:0-3234 GCA_964605105.1 uncultured Lachnospiraceae bacterium
AGCACTTGACTTTTAATCAAGTTGTCCGGGGTTCGAATCCCCGCACGCTCATTACAGAAGGCTGTTTCGAATCAGAAGGGTTCGGATACAGTCTTTTATCATTTATTGGATAAGTCTTGAATTTCAAGGCTTTTTTTGTTATTAATATATAAGAAGAATATTTGAAAGGAATTCATATAAAATGAAAAATCCAATTTAAGATATAAAACTATATATTTTTCATTGTTCTGCTTTATAAATAATGCAGGACTTATATAGTTGTGTCTTAAAGAAGGGAAAATTTTATATGAAACGAAATGTATATATTATGTATGCCATTTCTTTATTACAGGGAATGGTTTTTTATGCTCCAGTAGCTACACTTTATAGGACTGCACAAGGTCTTTCTGTTTTTCAGATCACATTAATTGAAAGTATTTCTTTAATTCTTTGTTTTTTATTAGAAATTCCCTGGGGAATTATTGCAGATAAAATAGGATATAGGAAAACTATGCTCGTTTGCTGTGGATTATACTTTATTTCTAAAATTATCTTTTGGCAGGCATCAGATTTTAGTTGGTTTTTGTTAGAAAGAATTTTACTTAGTATAGTAATTTCCGGATTATCTGGAGTTGATACCAGTATTCTTTATCTATCCTGTGAAGAAGGAGAAAGTCAAAAAATCTTTGGAATATATAATAGTCTTGGAACCATTGGTTTATTAGGTTCTTCCATTATTTATTCTTTATTTGTAGGTGAAAATTTTAGAATGGCAGGAGCTTTAACTGTGATAAGTTATGGCTTGGCAATGGTTGCTGCATTATGTCTGAAAGAAGTAAATATTGAAGAAAAGTATGAATTTAATCTGGAGGAAACTAAAAATGTTGTTAAAGAGATTATTAAAAATAAAAGTGTATTAATATTTTTAATAGCTGTTGCATTTTTATCAGAAACACATCAGATTATTACAGTTTTTCTTAATCAGCTTCAATATGAAAGATGTGGTATGATTTCTTCAACTATTGGTTATGCGTACACAGTAGGAATATTAGCAAGTTTGTTTGGAATTTTCTCTGCTTGGTTTACAAAGAAACAGGGAGTGAATAGAACGGGAATTATAATATTTATAACAATAGGAATTGCATGTTTTATTTTAGTTTTTACAGAAAGAGCAATGTTTTCTGTTTTGAGTATTTTATTAATAAAAATTTCATATAGTATATTCGAACCTTTTCAGCTAGAATTACAAAATAGACAAATTAGCACAGATAAACGGGCTACTGCATTAAGTATAAATGCTATGTTTATAGATTGTATTTGCGTAGGTATAAATCTTATTTTTGGTCTTCTGGCAGAAGTTGATTTATGTAGATCATTTCTTTTTGGATTTATATTATGTTTTATAGGGTTATTATTATTTATATCTTACAATAATAAAATGTGTAGTAATATATAAATAAAAAGACAGAATATTTAGAAAATTAACTCTATAAATTCAGAAATTATAAAAATAAATTTAAAATAATTTGAAAAATATATTGACAAACTTTTCTTTTGTTGATATTATAATATCAACAAAAGAAAAGAAGAGACAACTTCAAAAAACAGGAGGAAGAGTCCAATGAGATAACAAGCTATAATTGGACAAATTCAACAGAAGAAGAGACAACTTCAAAAACAGGAGGAAAGGTCCAATGAGATAACAAGCTATAATTGGACAAATTCAATAGAAAGAGAGGTTATACAGTGAAACTTCAAGAAATTCATTAAAAGAGCTATTTGATTTGTAAAGAAAAATCAAATAGCTCTTAAATTTTTATATAAATAGCAATAAGATAGATAAAGGACTGCTGTATATAAACCTTGAAAAAGGTATTTATATTATTAACAGTCCTTTTAGTTTATTTATAGAATTGCAATTTCATTTTTGGAACAAAAATATTTTCTTTTAGAATAAAGACTAGTCTATTTTAGGCAGATTACTAAGTCCGGCAGCGATTTCTTCATCTGTAGGAATGTAATCATTCATTATTCCATTGTGGAATTTTTCATATGCTACCATATCAAAATAGCCGGTTCCGGTAAGACCAAATACAATAGTTTTTTCTTCTCCTGTTTTTTTACATTTTAAAGCTTCATCGATAGCAACTTTAATTGCATGGGAACTTTCCGGTGCAGGAAGGATGCCTTCTACTCTGGCAAATTCTTCAGCTGCCTTGAATACATCTGTCTGTTTTACAGAAACAGCTTCCATAAGTCCGTCATCGTATAGCTGAGAGAGTGTAGAACTCATACCGTGATAACGAAGTCCGCCTGCATGATTAGCTGAAGGGATGAAATCACTTCCTAAGGTATACATTTTAGCCAGAGGACATACCATTCCGGTGTCGCAGAAATCATAAGAGTATTTTCCACGGGTAAAGCTTGGGCAGGAAGCAGGTTCTACTGCAATAATGCGGTAATCTTTTTCACCTTTAATTTTTTCTTTCATAAATGGAGAGATGAGTCCGCCTAAATTGGAACCTCCGCCGGCACAACCGATAATTATATCCGCTTTTTCGCCGTATTTATCTAAAGCAGCTTTCGTTTCCAAACCAATGATAGACTGATGTAAAAGAACCTGATTCAGTACACTTCCTAAAACATAGCGATAACCTTCAGAAGTAGTTGCTTTTTCTACTGCTTCGGAAATAGCACAGCCCAGGCTTCCTGTAGTTCCGGGATGTTTTTCAAGAATCTGTCTACCTACTTGTGTTTCCATGGATGGAGAAGGAGTGACAGACGCACCGTAAGTACGCATTACTTCTCGGCGGAAAGGTTTTTGTTCGTAAGAACATTTTACCATATATACCTTACAGTCCAGATTGAAATAGGAACATGCCATGGAAAGAGCTGTACCCCACTGACCGGCTCCAGTTTCAGTAGTAACTCCTTTTAATCCCTGTTTCTTAGCATAGTAAGCCTGTGCAATAGCGGAGTTTAGTTTGTGGCTTCCGCTGGTATTGTTGCCTTCAAATTTATAATAGATTTTAGCTGGTGTCTGTAATTTTTCTTCCAGACAATATGCTCTAACGAGTGGAGCTGGACGATACATTTTGTAGAAATTTTGGATTTCTTCTGGAATCTCGAAGTAAGGAGTAGTATCGTCTAATTCCTGTTTAATTAGTTCTTCACAGAATACGGGTTTTAGATCTTCGGCTGTCATAGGTTCTTTGGTAGCCGGATTGAGTAGTGGTGCCGGTTTATTTTTCATAT
>CAZSBV010000234.1:0-3233 GCA_964605105.1 uncultured Lachnospiraceae bacterium
TATTTTTGAATGCACTCTTATTTTCCATCAAAAATTTATTTACAACTATCTTATTAGCTTTTTTATCATTAGGTATACCTTTTCTTTGTCTGTTTTCTATAGAATTTTTGCGAATTGCATTTTTCTTCTATATTAGTATCGGTTTTGCCTTTATTGCTAACCTCAAGAACCATTTCATTCAACGCACCTTTTTTAAATGACATTCTTCTTCCGGCAGACCTTATCATACCTTTTGATGCTATGTTCCAACTGCACACCACAAAAAATCCCCATGCAAAACATTCACGCATTTTGCACAGGGATTCTGCATATTTTATTCGTAATAAGATTCTGTTTATTTCATCGCAATTTCTGTCTCTGCTCTTTTTCGTTTATTACGTTCTTCGAATAAATTTATTTCCACATAATGGACATGAAATTTCTATTTTACCCTTACCTCTGGGAACTCTGATTTTACGTCCGCAGCCTTTACAGCGATAAATTTTATGAGTTTTACGCATGGAAATCCTGAGTTTTAAAAATTCCAGTTCCCGTAAAAATTTCTGATTTTCTTCTCTTCTGCGATAGACATCTTTTGAGCAGAATCTATAGATACTATATACGAGTCCCAGCCAACCAATAGCTTTAAAAAGCGGGAATGGCAACAGTCTGTCAAATATAGAAGCAAATACATATAAAATTAATGATCCGTATAAAACAGTCAGCTGCAATTCATCCCTTCCATTACGTCCTATCATAAACTTTTGTATATACCATTTGATTTTATTCCACATACCCTACTCCTGTTTTGTATTTTAACTGATAAAAATTTCTCCGAAATTCTTACATCCTACAACTGTTTACATTGTGCTGCCACAATCTTCCTTTTTGTAATATAACACAGAAAAAAAATAATACAATAGAGTTATTTTCTTTTAATATTTTATACAATTTCTTAAGATTTTTCAAAAAGAAATTTCCTTTCTCACCATTCCCGTTTGCGCTCTTTTCCTTCCTATGATATGATGTTTCTTATTATAGCAAATATTAATTAGAACAATCTTAGTGAGGGTAAAATGAGTATTTTAAATGTTGAACACTTAACTCATGGCTTTGGTGACAGAGCCATTTTCAATGATGTTTCTTTCCGCCTTTTAAAGGGAGAACATATCGGACTTATTGGCGCCAACGGAGAAGGAAAATCCACTTTTATGAATATTATTACCGGAAAACTTATGCCCGACGAAGGTAAAGTGGAGTGGTCTAAAAATGTCCGTGTAGGATACTTAGATCAGCATACAGCTCTTGAACAGGGAATGACTATCCGAAGTGTTTTGGCTTCTGCCTTTGACTTCTTATTTGAAATGGAAGCACAGATGAATGAAATCTGTGACAAAATGGCAGATGCAACTCCGGAAGAATTAGAAGTTTATATGGAAGAACTGGGAACCATTCAGGATTTACTGACTGTTCACGACTTCTATTTGATTGATTCCAAAGTTGAAGAAGTAGGACGTGCCTTGGGTCTTTCCGACATCGGTCTGGATAAAGACGTTACTGACTTGAGTGGTGGACAGAGAACTAAAGTATTATTAGGAAAACTGTTATTGGAAAAACCGGACATTTTACTTTTAGACGAACCTACCAACTATCTGGACGCAGAACACATTGAATGGTTAAAAAGATATCTGAATGATTATGAAAATGCTTTTATTTTAATCTCTCATGATATCCCATTTTTAAATAGTGTAATCAACTTAATCTATCACATGGATAATCAGGAATTGAATCGTTATGTAGGCGACTACGACAAATTCCAGGAAGTTTATGCCATGAAAAAGGCACAGCTGGAAGCTGCCTATAACAAACAGCAGAAAGAAATTGCCGACTTAAAAGATTTTGTTGCCAGAAACAAAGCCCGCGTTGCTACCAGAAACATGGCTATGTCCCGTCAGAAAAAACTGGATAAAATGGATGTTATTGAACTGGCTGCTGAGAGACCAAAGCCGGAATTTAACTTCAAAGAAGCCCGTACTCCGGGTAGATACTTGTTCCAGACAAAGAACCTTGTCATCGGTTACGACGAACCACTTTCCTCTGCCCTCAACTTGGAAATCGAGCGTGGAGAAAAAATTGCTTTCATCGGTTCCAATGGTATCGGAAAGACGACCCTTTTAAAATCTTTATTGGGACTCATTCCATCCATTGACGGTTGGGTAGAACGTGACCAGTATTTACACATCGGTTATTTTGAACAGGAAATGCCAAAAGGAATTGAAACCACATGTATTGAAGAAATCTGGTCAGAATTCCCGGGATTCTCACAATACGAAGTCCGCTCCGCCCTTGCCAAATGCGGACTCACTACCAAACATATTGAAAGTAAGGTAAAAGTATTAAGTGGTGGAGAACAGGCAAAAGTAAGATTATGTAAACTTATCAATCGTGAAACCAACGTATTGCTTTTAGACGAACCTACCAACCACTTAGACGTGGATGCAAAAGACGAATTGAAACGTGCACTGAAAGCATACAAAGGAAGTATCCTTATGGTTTGCCACGAACCAGATTTCTATGAAGATTGGGCAACCAGAGTGATTGATTGTACCAAGTGGACGACGAAGATATTTTAAAAAAGTGTAAATTAAGCCTCCCGCCGTTTACCGACAGGAGGCTTAATTTATACACACAAAGTCATCCATATTCATATATATTAGTTTATTAATTTATTCATATCTACAAGAACTATTTTATTATCTTTCAAGGCTTCCTCTACAACAGCCCCGGTAAATCCTGATTTCGAAAAAAGCACATACCATGTGTTCTCCCGATTTTTATTAAAAATATCTGCTTTTTCTTTTAACTCCCGAAGTATTTCTATATCAAATTTCTCATTCCGCCATTTACATTCACCAATCAAATAGTCCTTTCCATCATTGGCAACAATATCTATCTCCACTTGATTCTTTGTGCTAGGATTGGTTCCCCACCACCTGCCTATTGATGTGAATAGAAACGGCAAATCTCCTTTTGCATTTTGCTCTGTCAGATAATCCATACAGATTTTTTCAAAAACAACACCCATATAGTTATTATAATCAGGGTTAATTCTTTTCAACCAAACAGCTTCCTTGGCTCCGGTTTCAATTAATGTTCTATTCGCAAAAACATAACGATACCAAAAACGGAACATAAAATCTGATATCCCGTAAATTGTTTTTCTGGAGGATTCTTTATCTCCCCAAGGTGTTTCT
>CAZSBV010000235.1:0-3231 GCA_964605105.1 uncultured Lachnospiraceae bacterium
GGTTTGTTAGGGGCATTGAGTGAACTTGATGCAGAATCAATATTGGAAGGTAATTCCATATTTACGGAATTTAAAGGAGCTTTGACAGAGCAGTATGTTCTCCAACAGATTGTTTCAGATACCGAGTATAAGCCTTATTATTATGCTGGTGAAAAATCTACTTACGAAGTAGATTTCATAATTCAAAAAGGAAAAGCTGTAATACCTGTTGAAGTGAAGGCAGAAGAAAATTTAAGGGCGCAAAGTCTCAAGTTTTATTGTGAAAAATTTGCACCGGAAAATGCAATCAGAACATCTATGGCAGATTATCGAGAGCAGGAATGGATGATAAATTTACCTTTATATGCGATATGTAATTTATAAGCTGGACAAAAAGAAATAGAAAGCATCACTTTAACACTTGATTTCCACGTTGGTTTGTGTAAAAATGTAACATGGCACTAACGTGGAGTTTTTATGTCCATTTTTATAAAATAGATATGAGAATGTATATTCTATTTTAGTAGAGATTTTTATAATAAAGAATAGAGATTTTGATTGGAGGAAGAAAATGAGGGGATTAGATACAGAGGTTCGCCGTATCCGAAAACAGATTTTTCGGGAAGTAGCTAACCTTGCATATACATCCGAGAATTTAAAAGATGATGTGGAAGCGTTACCATATAAGGTAGTCGATTATGATGAACCTGCACATAGAGAGAATGTATACAGAGAAAGAGCGATTGCACGTGAAAGAATTCGTCTGGCAATGGGACTTTCTTTAAGACCGGAAAATATGCCGGTACACGTTACTCAGGGGTTGGAAGAGAGTAATATTTCTGAGAAATATTATGAGCCGCCATTGATGCAGGTAATTCCGTCAGCGTGTAATGCCTGTCCGGAAAATATCTATTTGGTGACAGATAAATGTTTAGGATGTGTAGCACATCCGTGTCGTGAAGTATGTCCAAAAGGTGCAATTTCCATGGTGAATGGAAAATCATATATTGATCAGGAAAAATGTATTAAGTGTGGTAAGTGTAAAGCCGTTTGTCCATACGATGCTATTTCTCATCAGGTAAGGCCTTGTGCTGCAGCCTGTGGCGTAAATGCCATTAAGAGCGACAGTAAAGGACGAGCTGTCATTGACAATGATTTATGCGTATCCTGTGGTCAGTGTATGGTAAACTGTCCTTTTGCAGCTATTGCAGATAAATCACAGATTTTTCAGTTAATTCGTGCAATGCAGTCCGGAAGAAAGATCATTGCTCAGGTGGCACCTGCTTTCGTTGGTCAGTTTGGACCAAAAGTAAGCCCTGATATGATTAAGACTGCTTTGAAACAGTTAGGATTTGCAGATGTATATGAAACAGCTATTGGTGCCGATATGGGGGCTATTGCAGAAGCAGAACATTACGTGCATGAAGTAGCGACTGGTGAGTTACCATTCTTGTTAACTTCCTGTTGTCCGTCATGGTCTGTTATGGCAAAGAAGTTTTTCCCGGAAACCATTGATAAGATTTCCAATGCTTTGACACCTATGGTAGCTACCGCAAGAAAAATCAAAGAAGAACATCCGGATGCATCTGTAGTATTTATCGGACCATGTGCGTCTAAGAAACTGGAAGCGTCCAGAAGAACGATCCGTTCTGATGTTGACTTTGTAATTACTTTTGAAGAATTAGCAGGTATGTTTGAAGCGAAAGGAATTGACCTTGAAGCAATCGAAGCAGCAGATGAAATGCAGGATGCGACAGGAGCAGGCCGTGGATATGGTGTAGCAGGCGGTGTTGCCAGTGCTATTGAGCAGTGTATCAGAGAATACTATCCGGATGTAGAGGTGAATATCGAACATGCGGAAAGTCTTGCAGAATGTAAGAAGATGTTATTACTTGCCAAGGCAGGTAAGAAAAACGGCTGTTTGATTGAAGGTATGGCTTGTCCCGGGGGTTGTATTGCCGGAGCAGGAACCAACATTGCGATTCCACAGGCTGTAAAAGAAGTGAATGCCTTTAAGAAAGCAGCGGCTCAGGAGATTCCGGAGTTGAAATAAATTTTGAAATATTTAGAAATGAGGATATAAACAACATGAGTAAAGTAAGAACACGATTTGCACCAAGCCCGACTGGTAGAATGCACGTAGGTAATTTAAGAACAGCTCTTTATGCATATTTAATTGCAAAACACGAAGGCGGCGATTTCCTTCTTCGTATTGAAGATACAGACCAGGAAAGATTTGTAGAAGGTGCTATTGAAATCATTTACAGAACTTTAGAAAAAACAGGTCTTATTCATGATGAAGGTCCTGACAAGGACAAAGGCTTTGGTCCTTATGTTCAGAGTGAAAGACAGGCACAGGGAATCTACCTTGAATATGCGAAAAAGTTAATTGAAAAGGGAGAAGCATATTATTGTTTCTGTGATAAGGAAAGACTGGCTACTTTAAACCAGACGGTTGCCGGAAAAGAAATCAATGTATACGACAAACATTGTCTTTCTTTATCTAAAGAAGAAGTAGAAGCGAAACTGGCTGCCGGAGTACCTTATGTAATTCGTCAGAATAACCCAACAGAGGGAACCACAACTTTCTCCGATGAAATTTATGGAGATATTACAGTAGATAACTCTGAATTGGATGATATGATTTTAATTAAATCCGACGGATATCCAACATATAACTTTGCCAACGTAGTAGACGATCATTTAATGGGAATTACTCATGTAGTAAGAGGAAATGAATACCTTTCTTCTTCTCCAAAATACAATCGTTTGTATGAAGCTTTCGGTTGGGAAGTTCCTGTGTATGTTCATTGTCCATTGATTACAGACGAAGAACATCACAAATTGTCCAAACGTTGTGGACATTCTTCTTATGAAGACTTGATTGAACAGGGATTTATTACAGAAGCAGTAGTAAACTTCGTAGCATTGCTTGGATGGAGTCCTGCCGGAAATGAAGAAATTTTCTCACTTGAAGATTTGGTTAAAGCATTTGATTACAAGCATATGTCCAAATCACCTGCTGTATTTGACTATACAAAGTTGAAATGGATGAATGGTGAATATATCAAAGCTATGGATTTTGATGCTTTCTATGAAAGAGCATTACCATTCTTAAAACAGGCAATTGACAAAGATCTTGATTTCAAGAAGATTGCTGAAATGGTGAAAACAAGAATTGAAGTATTCCCGGACATTTTAGGACATGTTGATTTCTTCAATGAATTACCGGAATACGATACAGCAATGTAT
>CAZSBV010000236.1:0-3220 GCA_964605105.1 uncultured Lachnospiraceae bacterium
AAAGGCAGAGCAGAACGAAGCACTGCTGCAGCGCATGGTGGAAATGGACGAGAACGCAGGCTACTTGGGCGAATGTGCCCTGGTGCCCAAGGAATCTCCCATCAACCGCAGCGGACTGATCTTCTATAACACCCTATTCGACGAGAATGCATCCTGTCACCTGGCACTGGGCATGGGCTTCGACAACTGCATCCGTGACTACGAAAAGTACACCAAGGAAGAACGCATGGCTATGGGCATCAACGACTCCATCATCCACGTGGACTTTATCTGTTTTCATAATTTCTTCCGCCCACAAACCGGCATCCTCTTTGATGCTTCTCATTTGTAACAAATCTGTTACCACCGCTTCTTTTGTGACGGTATCGGACATGATTCCCGGCAAGCCGCTTGCCTGAGCTTCGATAGCAGTTCCCGGAAGCCCTTCGTAAAGAGAGGGCAGAAGGAAATAATCCATCACCTGATAGTAACGATAAATATCCCTTTTATTTCCCATAAAAAGAACTCTGGAAGAAAGCCCCATAGCAACTGCCTGCTCCATAATTTCTTCTTTCAGCTCTCCATCTCCCAAAAACATCAATACTGTTTCCGGCAATCTCTGTTCTTTCTCTATTTTGATACACTGCTCCAATATCTGCAGCATATACTTATGATTCTTCATATGAGAAAATCTTCCCACATGACCAATTACAAATTTATTATCAATCCCTAATTCATAACGAATCCGGTCTCTAATTTCTTTATTGAACTTAAACTTATCTACATCAATTGCATTAGGAATAAAAGTAGCTTTTTTAGAAATTAAATTCTGATCTCCAAATACAGCTTCTCCCGCCATATCAGAACAGGTAAATCGATAATCACATTTTTTATATAAATTTCTTCTTAAAAATCTGGTAAGGTGCCCTTTTAATCCTGGGTCCACTCCTGCACTTCTGGCATGAGCAATGGTAATCTTGACTCCTGCTTTTTTAGCAATGGGAAGATAAATGGCCGCTGTACTGGTCATATGTCCCTGCACTACTTTAATCTCAGGATGTGCCTTAAAGAACTCTTTCCATGCTTTTTTGTAGGAAAAATAGTTCTTTACATTAAATCTTGGCACATGGTATACCTTACCACCAAGGCGCTCCACTTCTTCCTCAAAAGCACAACGATCTTTGGTATGCTGACAAAAAACAAATTGTACCTTGTCTCTATCTATATTACGGTACAGATCCATGATTCTGCTTTCTGCACCGCCGATATCTAATCTTCCTACTACATGCAGGACTATGGTTGGTTGATTCATAATGTACTCCATTACTCTTTACCTTGTATTTTCTCCATTTATATCTATATAGGAAAATAATAAATTATTTTCTGAATATTTTCACTATTTCTATACACTTATTTTCCTAATCCCCTTTTGAACGTATATAGCATAACTAAAATTCTTTTAAAGGAAGCCATACCATACTCTTTCACTCTTCCACCAAAATTCTGTTTCTTTGTCGGAACTTTCAAATACTCTTTATAGGAAATAAAATCATTTTTATGTTCCTTTAGGATTTTCTCAAAATCTGCAAATTCCTGTTCCTTCATTGTGTTGGTATGAAATACTAATGTCGTATATCCTTCTTTTCTTTCTATATCTTTACTTCTTTGAAAAGCAATCGGAAGAAAAGTCAATCCTTTCCATTCATATGGTACACTTCCAAATCCATCTGTAATATATTTGAATCCGGCTTCTTTCAACAAGGACAATGTGTTCTTGTCGAAACTGTGGGCAGGTGCCATAAAAATGTTTGTAGTCACGCCCATTTTCTGCAGTTTTTCTTTTCCATCAAAAATCATTTGCCGCTGCTTATCTCTGGAAACACCCGCAAATTCAGAAAAGTTATTTAACGGAAACAAACCACCTTTCTTAGTGGTGTAGATGTGTTTCCACCCATGCATGGCAAAAACCCAGTCCTTTGCTTCCCATTTTCGAATCTGCTCATCAAACTCAGGCATTGCGGGATTTCTCATCAGGTTCGGATCCTGATTATCCGGTACAATACCGATTAAAGGCGCTATCTTATTTTCATCTAACAATCTTTCCAGACGACGGAATTTCTCCCAATCCATATCCGGAGTAATGTCATCTAAACGTACTGCAATTTTCATTTCAATCCTCGTTAATATAACTCATTCAGTCAGTTTTATCACTCATGAAACATTTATTCTAAACTTCCAGCTAAATATTCTCATAGAATTGCACTAATTCATCAATTCCATAACCGGCCTTTTTAATCTCTTCCTGTCTGGAATGTCTTTCTTCTTGTTTTCCCATCTCCAACATTTCCATGGCTGTTTTTGCCCAATTTTCAAGAGAATCATCCAAGCTTTTTTGCCTTACGCAATCAGTTAACATAATTTCATCTGTAATACTGGATGAAATTAAACATGGAAGTCCGGTACACTGTGCTTCCACCATAGATACCGGAAGCCCTTCATATACAGAAGGAAATAAAAACAAATCAAACATCTGCAAAAAACGAACTACATCTTTTCTTCTTCCTGTTAAAATAACTTTATCCTGCAATTCTAATTCCACGATTTTCTTTTCGATTTCTTCCCTCAGTTCTCCTTCTCCTACTAAGAAAAGAACAGCATTCTCATCTTTTAAAGATACTTTTTTGAATACATCTAATAAAAACAGATGGTTCTTTGCATACACAAAATTTCCAACATGTCCATATACATTTTTAGATTCTGCATTCCATTCTTTTCTCATGCTCTCCCGAATATCTGCATGATATAGATATTCAGAAGTATCGATTGCATTTGGCACAAATGTAAAATCCAAATCTCCAAACATCCATTTGCCCGCAGCTTTGGAACATGCAAAACGATGGGTCGGTACCCAGGACATCCATCTTCGAAAGAATTTATGGATTTTTACATTTCCTGTTGTTGTGGAATGAGAATGCATAATAATCTTTTTGGCACCACCCAATTTTGTCGCCAATAAATCTACCACAGTAAATGCACTATCTGAATGACGGCACACAATATCATAGTGATTTTCTTTGACTACTTTTCGCATTTCAAAAAAGTTCTTAATTGGATTCTTACTTTTTCTTGTCACATAGAAAAGTTTACCGCCTAAACTCTCAATTTCTTCATCATAAGCATTATCTTTTTTCAGATGTACAATAAAATCAAACTGCACCTGTTTACGGTCTATCTTCCGATA
>CAZSBV010000237.1:0-3204 GCA_964605105.1 uncultured Lachnospiraceae bacterium
GTTACTTCAAAGAATTAATCGCAGGACCAGGAGCTGTAAGAGCTACATTGAAAAAGTACGTGTAACTTCGTAAGCCAAGCGAATATAATAAAAGACGAGATGAGCATTTATGCTCATCTCGTTTTCTTATTATATTCATTTGGCGCGCAGCCACAGCGAGGAAATCCGAAGGATTTTCGAGCCTGGCTTACGAAGTTACACCATTGGATTTAAAACGGATTTGAAATCCTGTCCCTATATTCCTTTGGAGTAATTCCAATGATTTTCTTAAATGTTTTTGTAAAATAATTCACATCCGGAATTCCGCTGTATTGTGCGATCATCTGAATCTGCAAGCTGGATGAATTTAACAAAAATACAGCATGTTCAATTCTTTTCTGGTTGACATATTCTGTTAATGTAGACCCGGTTTCCTTTTTGAAAAGTGTAGATAAATAGCTGGGGTTCACGTTCAATTGTGTTGCCAGATTTTTTAATCCTAAATCCGCGGTGAGATCATAATCAATTTGTGTTAATACCTTACGAATTAATAAGGAGTAGCCCTTCATGGAATGATTCTTTACTAAAAGACAATATTTGCGTACCATTTCTTTCATCAGAGCTGTTCCGGCATTGGTAGAAGTCGTAGCCTCGATTTTGTGAGCATAAGCCGAAGAAAGCTTATCAATATGAAACGGAGGTACGTCACCATTACGAACTGCAACGCGAAGCAGAGTGTTTAGAATAATCAGATAATTCTTGGTGTTACGCAGGGCGTTTGTGGAACGGGACTCATACTGATACTTGGAAAGTGTGGCAAATAATAATTCTGCTTTTGGAATCTGTCCTGTGGAAACCGCCTGCATTAATTGTCGTTCGATATCATAGCGTTCTTCCAGATAAAGCATGTCCTGAGTAGCTTCAAGAGGTTCTTTTACTACGGAGGATTTCAGGATTATGTCAAAATTAATGGGATAAAAATCCTGAAATTGTCTTGTGGTAAATTTATCTGTTCCGCCCCAGATATGGGAGCAGAAGGTATATATAATAGATAAAAAATGAGTCTCGTCCGGCAAAAATGGGATTTCCTGATAGTAAGACTCTATTTTGGAAACTATTTCCGGTGAAAAACGATATTTTTCCGATAGCCTTGTAATATGCTGTTTGCTTATGGGTTCCTGAGTATAAGGTCCTATATAGGCAAACATAGTCTTTTCATTTTTTTCCGTGGGAAGTAGAAAAGCAATGTGATGACATAAAAAACCATCGTCAATCTGATAGATGATGTTGGATTCGCACTGATTTTTAAAATTCTTATATATATTGGCAAAGGAAGCCTCTTTTGTAAGAAGTTCTCCAATCCAGGTTCGTTCCGGCATGACTGCGTCCGGGTTGATTTCATCATCAAGAAGATGAAGCGTTAAGCGATAGGTCTTTAAAAGTTCCCGTACAAATTTAAGTTCTGCCTGATAGTTCATAATATTACCTCTAAAGTCGTATTTCTTTTTAGTATTATCGTATGATTTTTAGCTTAATGCAAGAGAAAATTAAAAATGTACTAAAATTTCTAAAAATTTTACGTATAAATTGTGAAGAATTATGATAATATGTAAAAACTTGAGAAAACAGTGCGGACGAAAGCTGAAAAAGCAGATGAGTCTGTGAGCAGACTCAAAGTAAGAAAACCTAGGAGGGAAAAAAATGAGCACAAACAACAATGTGAAGCCTTTTGGCATCAAAGACAAATTGGGGTATATGTTTGGTGATTTTGGTAATGACTTTACATTTATCTTCGCAAGTATGATTATGATGAAATTCTACACTGACGTAATGGGCGTTAGTGCAGGTCTCGTTGGTGTACTGATGATGGTAGCGCGTTTTGTAGACGCTTTCACAGATGTAGCTATGGGTCAGATTGTAGACCGTAGCAAACCAACAAAAGCTGGTAAATTTAAACCATGGTTATTAAGAATCTGCGGACCGGTAGCGGTTGCTTCTTTCTTAATTTACGGAAGCTGGTTCGCTAACATGGGAATGACATTCAAGATTGTATATATGTTTGTTACATATATCCTTTGGGGTAGCGTATTCTACACAGCAGTAAACATTCCTTATGGTTCCATGGCATCTGCAATCTCTGCAGACCCTGAAGAAAGAGCTTCTCTTTCTACATTCAGAACCATGGGTGGTGCTTTAGCTGGTCTTGTAATCGGTGTTATCTTACCACTTCTTATCTATGATCAGGTTGGTGATGTTCAGGTTATGAACGGTGGAAAAGTATCTGTTGCAGCAGGAGTTTGTGCTGTAGGTGCGATTCTTTGCTATCTTCTTTGCTATAACATGTGTACAGAACGTGTGAAATTGGAAGCAAAAACAGAAAAATTTAACCTTGGTGCATTGATCAAAGGTCTTGTAACTAATAAATCTTTAATCGGTATCGTAGTAGCTTCTATCTGTATGTTATTAGTACAGTTAACAGCTTCCACATTACAGGGTTATGTATATCCTGACTACTTCGGAAACATTGCGGCTCAGTCCGTAGCTGGTATGTTAGCGATGATTCCTACTTTTGTATTGGCTGCATTTATTGGTAAATTACAGGCTAAATTTGGTAGAAAAGAAATTGCTATCGCAGGTTCTATCTGGGGCGGTATCGTATTCATTATCATGTACTTCATGCATACAAAGAATGCATGGGTATTCGCAGGTATGTATACAGTCGGTTACTGTGGTCTTGCAATCTTCCAGTTAATCTGCTGGGCTATGATTACAGACGTTATCGACGATACAGAAGTTCAGACAGGTGTTCGTTCTGACGGTGAAATTTACTCTATCTACTCTTTCGCTAGAAAAATGGGTCAGGCTGCTTCTTCAGGTGTAGCTGGTGCTCTTCTTACAGCAATTGGTTATGTATCCGGTTCTACAGTAGGTCAGACAGAAGCAGTTAGAGAAGGTATCTATACATTATCTTGTTTAGTACCTGGTATCGGATTTATCGTATTAGCATTAGTAACATGGTTCTTATATCCATTAGGTAAGAAACGTGTAGAAGAAAACGTTAAGATTCTTGCAGAAAGACGTGCCGGTAAATAATTAAAAACGAAAAACCTAATACTACTTTTATAGCTGATACAGGAAAAGGGCAATGCATTGAGGCATTGTCCTTTTTCTTGTCACAAATAAGTGGTAACCAGGAAAATTCTAATGAATTGAGAGTGAAATTGG
>CAZSBV010000238.1:0-3175 GCA_964605105.1 uncultured Lachnospiraceae bacterium
AGAGTCTATCTTTGAAAAAATTGTAAAACAGGCAAATAGTATCTGATGAAAAAGGAAAAAAATGGGTACATTACCGTATACCTGACACTGACATTAGGAGTCATGCTTTCTCTTGTTTTTGTTCTACTGGAAGCTGTAAGAAATGAAACCATTCGGACGGAAATTGAGGGTGTGATGGACATTGGTCTCTTTTCTGTTTTTGGTGAATTTAATCGGCAGTTGTTAGAACAGTATGACTTATTTTTTATTGATACATCTTATGGAGAAGGAAGGCCGGATGTACAAAGAACGGAAGAACATCTGCAATACTATATGAATGAAAATTTCTATAAAGAGACAATAGGTGGTTGGCTGGGATTTCGGGATTTAACGGCTCTTTCCTGTGATAATGTGGAGCTGGAGTGTTACATGTATGCCAGTGACAAACAGGGAGAGGTCTTAAAATATCAGATAGTAGATTATATGCAGGACAAGATTGGAATAGATACGGCAGAAAAGATATTGACGGAATTGGGTGTTTTGAAAGATGGCAACTATATGTCTATGGATTTTTCCAAGCAGTGGGATATGGCAGATGAAAAATTAAATAATCTTGTGGAAGAAAAGAGACAAGAGATGATAGATCCGGAGACCGGAGAGGAGATTCCCATTGGTTTGGATAATCCGGCAAGTTATGTAAAAGCTGTGAAAGCACAGGGAATTTTTGGACTTGCGCTACCACCGGAGAAAGAATTGTCTTCTGTGGTCATACATCCGGAATATTATTTCAGTCAACGAATACCTTCTCAGGGACAAGGAACTCTAAATATACAGGAAAGTCTAATAGATAAAGCTACAGAAAGTTATCTTTTAACAGAGTATCTTATGGAAAAGTGCAGCTCATATTCTTCTGGCATAGAAAAAGCAGTTTTAAAGTATCAGATTGAATACCTTTTAGCAGGACAAGCCGGGGATTTAGAGAATCTGGAAGAGGTGGTAGAAGATATTTTACATATAAGAGAAGGTGTGAATTTTACATATTTAATTTCCGATGAGAAAAAAACTGCTGAGGCAGATGCTTTAGCATGGGCAGTCAGTGCGCTACTTTTTTCTCCGGAAATTAAAGAGGCGGTAAAAGCTACCATACTGTTTGCCTGGAGTTACGCAGAAAGTGTAAAAGATATAAGAATTTTATTAGACGGAAATAAACTTCCGTTATTAAAATCCAGTGATACATGGAATACACCATTGTCACAATTACTGATGTTTACATCTTGTCTGGATCAATATGAAGTATCGGCAGAAGGAATGGTGTATGAAGATTATTTGAGATTATTTTTATCATTAAAATCAGAGAAAGAGATATTGTATCGTTTTATGGATATTTGTGAAATGGATATCCGGGTAACAGAAGGAAATGAATATTTTCAAATGGATGGATGTATCAGTGCAGTAAAAGCAAAGGCTAATGTCAGTAGTGATTATGGCAATGGATATGAAATAACCAGAACATATACTTATAAATGAGAAGGAGCGGGAGAGGATGTTCTTTTGGAAAATGAAAGGTTTTTTATCATGTGGTTTCAAATTAATTTCAAAAGCTTCTCTCCGTGCATGTCACGTACAAATTGACCCCAACAAAAGTGACATCTTTAACAATCCTATACGCATAAAAATAGAAAAAGCCAAAAGGACATTCTCTCTCGCTTCTTCTGAGCAGCAGGCATCTATGTGTCTGGAAGCATCTCTTTCCTTTTCATTTTTCTTGTTATTTTTGGTTAATATTTTTTCTATTATTTTTCTGTTTATGGTTTATACCGAGGAATTAGCTACTTTGCAGCAGCAGGGGAAGAAACTGGCTGCGTATGCATTTGTAACCGAAGGAATTCTTGAAACTAAGGAAGAAAAGATTTGTTTACAAAAGATAAGAAAGGTGGAGTCACCATTTGTGTTATTGGCGGCTCCGGATTGTCGATTGCATATAAAATGCGTTGTAAAACCGTGGACAGGTTATGATGTGACAAAAGAAAAGAGCAGAAAAGAGGAAGAACAAATTGTTTATATGACAGAATATGGGACGGTTTATCATAAGAATAGAAGTTGTACTCACTTATCTTTGTCGATACAGGCAGTTTCTTATACGGGTATAGATGAGAAAAGAAATGAAGCAGGAGAATGTTATGGGTCCTGTGAATATTGTGGCGAAAATGGAATTGTTACTGTGGTTTTTATTACGGATCATGGAAACAGATATCATACGACTTGCAAGTGTCCGGGATTGAAGAGAAGTGTGAAAAGTTTACCTATTTCAGAGGTGGAAGGAGTAAATCCATGTAAAAAATGTGGATAAAGAATAAAAATTAATGTTGGTAAATTTATATTTGTTCTGGGGTGCATGGCAGGATTTGCGAAAAAGAAAAATCAATAATAGTTATCTATGGATAGGCGGAGTTATGGGAATTATTTATAAAGCTATTAGCGTAGCAACAAATACTTCTATTCTAAAAGACTGGCTATGGGCGATGATTCCCGGACTCATGCTTTTGTTAGTAGCAATAGTAACAAAAGAAAAAATTGGTCTGGGCGATGGATGGGTAATCCTGATTTTAAGTAATTTTTTGAATGTAGTAGAAATTGGATATGTGTTGCAGGCTGCCGTTTTTATAGTAAGTATGTTTTCTCTAATTCTGTTGTGTAGCAACAAAGTAACTAAGGAATATCAAATTCCGTTCCTTCCCTTTCTATGGGCAGCGCACACATGTCTTTGGGTAGTAGAGTATGTGTAAAAGAACAAAAAATGCTTATATGACAGTGGAAGCAACTTTAGTTGTACCTATGATTTTTGTGGGAATTATTTTTACTATTTATTTAGGGTTATACCTGTATAACGCAAGTACAATTAAACAGGCCGCATATATTGCAGCTTTGCGGGGAAGTCAGTTAACAGGAGTATCTTCTGAGACAATAGAGAATTATGTAGAACAACAGTTGGAAGAATTGCTGGATGATCAAATACTAGCAAGAGGGAATGTTCAAATGGAGATAAAAGTATCTTCTCAAAAGGTCAGAGTCAGAATAATGACAGATATGAGTATGCCATTTACTCAGTTTTTATCGTCTGCAATTAATTTATGGACTATAGAAAGTGAGACAGAGGCAGTCAGAATAAATCCGGTGGATATAATACGAAATGTGA
>CAZSBV010000239.1:0-3165 GCA_964605105.1 uncultured Lachnospiraceae bacterium
AGGTAGCACAGGCAAACCATACAGGTAACATGGGTGATACCATTCCACCAATGGGAACTATGCCTTACAACTGGACTTTAGGTGCAGCTAAAAAAGTGAAAGCAGTAGTATCCGTTCCGATTGCAACTGTTGGACGTGTTGTTTCCGTAGCAAACGGTGAAGAAATCCTTGCAAACGGTGATGCAGATATGATTGGTTATGGACGTTCCTTATTATGTGATGCTGACATCGCATTAAAAGTAGAAAGAGACGAACCAATCCGTGAATGTCTCAACTGTAACAAAGGTTGTGTAGATGCGATTCAGGGACGTCGCTACATTTCTTGTGTACTTAATGCAGAAAACGGTGATGAAGCTACTATTTCCATCAAACCTGCAGAAGAAAAGAAAAATGTTGTTATCGTTGGTGCAGGTATTGCCGGCTTAGAAGCAGCAAGAGTAGCAGCAATCCGTGGACATAAAGTTGATGTTTATGAAAAAGCTGACAAAATCGGTGGACAGATTCATTTGGCAGCAGTACCACCTCGTAAAGATGAAATCTTACGTTCCGTAGAATACTATGATGCTATTTTACCGGGACTTGGTGTAAACATTCACTTAAATACAGAATGTTCTAAAGATGTTATGAATGCAGCAGATGCAGTAATCGTAGCAGTAGGAGCACAGGATATCGTTCTTCCGATTTCCGGAGTAGATTCTGCTAATGTAGTATCTTCTTGGGATGTTCTTGCAGGAAAAGTAGAAGTGTCTGGACACTGCGCAGTAATCGGTGGTGGTTTAGTAGGTACAGAAACAGCAGAATATCTTGTGGAAAAAGGATGTAAAGTATCTGTAATCGAAATGATGGATAAGATTGCAAATGGTGAATCCAGCACAATCCTACCAATCATCATGGCTGATTTTGCTAAGAATGATGTAAAACAGTATGTAAATACAAAAGTTAACAGCATTGAAAATGATGGAAAACAGATTTTAGCTACAAACACAGCCGAAGAAAAAGATATTACTATCGACTGCGATATGGTAGTTATGGCTGTAGGTTCCAAGAAAAATGTATTAGACGTAGAAGGTGTTACAGCACCGGTATTCTATGCAGGTGACTGTTCCGGTGAAAGAACTGCAAGTATTGCAGAAGCAATCCGCACAGGATACAAAGTAGCAAATGAACTCTAATTGATAACATGAAACCGGGCTGTGGCAACATGGTCCGGTTTTTTGAAGAAAGGACTGATTCACATGAACAATTATCCTCATCTTTTTGAACCTATTCAAATAGGTAAAAAAACAGTAAAAAACAGAATCTTTATGCCGCCGATTTCCACAAACTTAGCAAACAAAGGCTATGTAACAGAGGAATTAATCCAGCATTACGGTGCCAGAGCAAAAGGCGGCGTTGGTTTGATTGTTTCCGAAGTTGTTACGGTAGAGCCAACTTACGTTTATCTTCCTGGAGATATGTCAATTTATGACGATTCCTTTATTGAAGGATGGACTAAATTATTTGATGAAGTACATAAATACGGAACGATTTTGTTACCCCAGTTGTTTCACCCTGCATATATGTCTTTCCCAATTCCGGGAACACCAAGACTCATTGCACCATCCAATGTGGGACCATATTATGCAAAGGAAGCTCCAAGACCGGTAACCAAAGAAGAAATTAAAACAATCACACGTCAGTTTGGAGAAGCTGCTATGCGTGTAAAACAGGCAGGCGGTGACGGTGTAGAAATCCATGCGGCTCATGCTCACGGATTGTTAGGTGGCTTCTTATCTCCGCTTTACAACAAACGTACCGATGAATACGGCGGAGATATTAACGGAAGACTCCGTTTCCCTATTGAAGTTATTAAAGAAGTAAGAAGAGTTTGTGGAGAAGACTTTATCATTGATGTGCGTATCTCCGGTGATGAATACAGCGATGGCGGTTTGAATATCAACGATGCAACTTATATTGCGAAACAGTTTGAAAAGGCAGGAGCAGATATGCTTCATGTTTCCGGTGGAACTACCATCAAACGAGGAAGTGCCATTCCTGCATCCGGAACTAAAATGGGTTCCCATGCAGAACTTGCCCGCTATATCAAACAGCAGGTAAATATTCCGGTAGCTACCGTAGGACGTATTACAGAAGCTTGGATTGCAGATGAAATGATTGCTAACGGCATGACCGATGCCTGCATGATGGGACGTGCTAACCTTTGTGAACCGGAATTTGTAAATAAAGTATACGAAGGAAGGGAAGATGAAATCCGTCCATGTATCGGATGCTTACGTTGCTTAAACGGTATCATGTTTGGAAAACGTGTAGCTTGTACCATCAATCCATCCTTTGAACTGGAAAATGAAGATACCTTACAGCCCGCAGCAGAATCTAAAAAAGTTCTGGTAATCGGTGGCGGTGTAGCCGGTATGGAAGCAGCTTTTGTAGCTAAGAAAAAAGGACACGAAGTGGTTCTTTGCGAAGCAGAAACGGAACTTGGTGGTTTAGCTCGTTTGGCAGCAGTACCAATCGGAAAACAGGATTTAACCAAGGTGATTAAATATATGGCTAACCGTTTGGAAAAATCCGGCGTAGAAGTTCGTTTAAATACTCCTGTAACCAAAGAACTTTTGGAAACAGAATTCAAAGGTTATGAAGTAATTGCCGGATGTGGTGCAAAGGCTAATGTGATTGGTGCTTTTACAGGATTCAAACAGTGGATGACTGCAGATGATATTTTAGCCGGAAAACAGTTCCCGGGAAGAAAAATTGTCATTATCGGTGGCGGTAGTGTAGGCTGCGAATTGGCAGATTACCTTGCTCCAATCGTAAATGACAGATTTGTCCGTAACCGCGACATTACCATCTTAGAAATGGCTCAGGAAGTCATGCTGACAGAATCCGGAGCAGGACGTAGTGTGGTAGTACAGCGTCTCATGGAAAAGGGTGTTCGCATGGAATGTCTTGCCAAAGTAACAGAAGTAACCGAGACAGAAATCAAGTACGAACAGGGCGGTAAAGAATATGTAATTTCTGATGCCGATACTTTAGTATTTGCAAACGGTTACCATATCGAAAGCACTGTAGAGGATATGTTAAAGGAAGCAGGCGTGAAATACCATTTGATTGGTGACGGCTGCAAAGTAGGAAATATCAAAGATGCTATCAGTCAGGGATATATGG
>CAZSBV010000240.1:0-3152 GCA_964605105.1 uncultured Lachnospiraceae bacterium
AAGCAGTAAAAGAGAGGTTTGAACCTCGCTTAAACCCGCACGGTTAAGCCATTTGCAGGGGCATAGTTACAGTGTAACCGAGGGGATTTCGAGTTATATCCGTTTGAACGATTTTGGACGATTTCATTAGAAATTGTTGGAAGATAGCAGAACGCTAAAAAGCCGATAGAATCAGGCTTTTCAAGGGATTCGAAACTCAAAAACCGCATAAAATCTGAAATTGAGTCATGTCGGTGAAGTTTGCCATTTCTAATATTTTTCTAAGATTTTTATTAGAAAAGTCATTAGAAATGGCTTATTTTTTACCCCTGTGGCGGAGCATTGGCAGTGCATTTTTGAGACTCCGGTTACGGCGGACATAATAGAAAATCATATCGGCTGACAGTACGGTAGATGGGATGCAAACCTTTTGTTTCACTGATAATTACAACCCAAATGGGCAAAACTTTTCAGCGAAATGTTGACTTTTTTAATAAAAAGGGGTATAATATAGATAATTACAGCCCATATGGGTAAAACTTTTCAGTGAGGAGAGTTGTTATGGAAATTAAAAGAGATAGATATTTAAATCAACTGATTTCATATATGTGGGATGGGCAGGTAAAAGTGATTACAGGGATAAGACGATGCGGGAAGTCTTATTTACTAAGAACTTTATTTAAAAACTATTTGCTTGAAACCGGAGTATTAGAGAATCAAATTATTTCTTTTGAGTTGGATTTGACAAAAGATATCAAGTACAGAAATCCGCTTGAACTTGCATCATATGTTAGGAAAATGGTTGAAGGCAAAGAAGAAAAATTTTATTTGTTTATTGATGAAATACAGATGTCGGATGAGGTGAAAAATCCTTATAATCCTGATGGTAAAAAGATAACTTTTTACGATGCTTTAAATGATTTAAGAGAGATTCGTAACCTTGATGTTTATGTAACTGGTAGTAATTCAAAAATGCTGTCATCGGATATTTTAACAGAATTTCGTGGTAGAAGTGATGAAATCCGTGTTCATCCTCTTAGTTTTGCAGAATATTACGCTGTTGTTGGCGGTGATAAAGCAGACGCATTTGAAGAATATGCTTTTTATGGAGGTATGCCTTTAGTATTGTCTCGCCCTAATGAAACAGAGAAGATGAAATATCTTTCTTCCTTGTTTAGCGAACTATATTTAAAGGATATAGTTGAAAGAAAGAAAATTAAGAGAGAAGACATTTTAGCACATACATTAGATTTACTTTGTTCTTCAGTGGGTTCTCTGACAAATCCAACTAACATCACTAACGCATTATCAAGTGCTGGATTTAAAGATTTCTCTCAAAATACGGTAAAAGAGTATATTGGCCATCTGGAAGATGCCTATTTATTTTCTGAAAGCAAAAGATACGATGTAAAAGGGAAATCCTATTTTAAGTTTCCATATAAGTATTATGCCGAGGATGTTGGGCTTAGAAATGCAAGATTAGGATTTCGTCAGTTTGAAATGACTCATCTTATGGAGAATATTATATATAATGAACTTCTTGTAAGAGGATATTCTGTTGACATTGGTGTTGTTTATTCCCGTGAAACTGATAAAAATAAAAATTCTGTTAGGGTTCCCAGAGAAATTGATTTTGTAATTAACGAGAATGGCAAAAAGACATATATACAATCTGCTTATGCATTAGAAACTGAAGAAAAAAAGATTAGTGAATTGAGACCATTTGCATTAACCGAGGACTCGTTCCCCAAAATTTTAATTCGCCACGATGTGAGAAAACGCTGGTATGATGATAATGGTATATTGAATATTGGAGTTATAGACTTTTTGCTTGATGACACAGTGCTATGATTCTATGATGAATCGGTATTGTTATAGAAAATTACTATAAGAGGTGACTATACTTATGATAAATTGCATTGAGAATTTTTTGAAAACAATAGAAGGTTTCTTTACAGGATATCCGTTTTTTCAAGATTTTATAATAGCATTTATAGGTGTTATTTTTGGTGGAGTTGTTACTGTTATAATAAATAATGGTGCAATGAGAAAGCAATGTCGATTTGATATGCAATATAAGATTTTAGATGAGGAGTTTAAAAATATATCCGAAATATATAAGAAAATTGAAATGTTAGAAATAGGACTTTCTTTTGGTGATGGAAAAACCGAACCATACCAAAAGGAAATTGATGAAGTCCAACATCTTTTGCTCAAATTAAATGATAGGCTGCGACAAAAAAGAAAATTTGTGAGAAAGTATATGAGTGCCACAATTGTAGAAAAATCTGCACAATGCGTTACAGATTATGTAAAAATTTTATATAGGCGTGGTGATAATGGATTTTTCGATTTGCACATAATAGAAAATGTAGACAATGATAAGATAGAACAATTGAGAAATTTTGAAAATTATGTGCGTGATCTTACCAATGATATGGCAGATGCAATGGAAAGTATAGTTTCTCCAGGATGGATTGCGAAATTTATGCGATTAATTCGCAAGCCTGGGATGATAATAGAAGAGTGCAATGCTATTAGAAAAGTTCACAAGCATAAATAATTATCAAACACTAAATTATTATACCCCATTACACCCTCTGCAAAAGGGTATAATGGGGTATAACTGTTTATTGTGGTCCGTGCATTGCCTCATCCATAACTGTCCAATAAATTTTTCTCCAAAGATACAACTTGCTTTCTGGATACTTTTTTTGAAGTCTTTCAATAGCAGCTTTGCGTGCCTTTGTAACACCATCTATTTTCATTCGCTCTTCAAGGGCGATAAATTCAAGCTTCTTTTTCTTGTACCCAAAAACTCCGTAACAGTGGCCGAGGATGTCTTTGTCTTTATCAAGCAAACTATCAAATAGTTCCTTAAATAATTCAACACATATTTTGCGATATACGATAATGTCGGGAGAAATAGAATGTGTATCATCTGAAATAATGTCAAACGGGTCATCATCGCTATCCTCCGGCAGAAGCTCATAGATGGACATAAAATGTGTATTGTATGAAATGTGTGATATTACATTTTTTATTGGAATATGTAATGTCTCGGCAATTTCCTCATAAGATTTATCTTCGGTATAATACATCTTTTGAGCCTTCCAAATATTCTCCATATCAGTTGAACTAAGGGAAATCACACCGACATTTTCTTCCATAAA
>CAZSBV010000241.1:0-3150 GCA_964605105.1 uncultured Lachnospiraceae bacterium
GGAGAAAAGCAATTAGCTGAGTATTTGGATTTTTATCATGCAGATAAAGGATATAATAATACAAAAAAAGGGAAAGAGTGATAAAATGACATCTTATAAAGCATCAAATTTTATTGGATAGTGTGAGGGGATCTCAGAAAACTCCAGGTCAGAGATTTTAGAATTATACAAACCTTCTTATCAGCGATATTTAATGGAAAGCAGAAGAGGAAATATTGTTGGGTTTATTAAATTTTTCCTGCAGTGTGTAATTGATCAATGTAATAATTATATTTATAAAATAGCAAAGATTAAAGAAATATATCGGGAAGATATGAAGAAGATAGAATGTATAAAAGGAAATTCTGTTTATCGAATTATGCCGGTTATTATGAGACAGATAGTTTTTACCAAAAAGGAAGTACAGGATGAATCAGGTGTGTCTGTAAATGCTGTTTCTAATATTATAAATCAGCTTGTTGAACTGGGAATTATAATACCGGATTCAACTGTAATTAAAAAGGGTTACAGGTATCAAAAAATATATGAAGTTTTTATAGGAAATAAAGATTATATGTAATGAAAATAGAATTGCTAATTATAGAATACTAATTGGATAATTGGCAAATGCGTGAAAAATAGTATTTAATAAATAAAGCGGTATCTCGGATGTCAATGTCTAAGATACCGTTTTTAAAAGTGGTTAGATTTTTAAAAAAATATGTAGGCTATTCTTAAAAATAACTCATCATCTCTTCGATTCTATGTTTATAAGTATGATTGGCAGCAGTTCTTTCAAATCCATTTTTTGCAATAGCCTGTCTTTCATCTTCATGTTTTAAATAATAATCGATTTTAGAAAGCATATCTTCTTTACTTTCATAATAAACAAAATCTTCTCCCGGAATATAGCAGTCCATGAAGTCTGACTGGTAATTGGTAAGTAAAAATCCACCGGCACCACAGATGTCAAAGGCACGGAGAGGAATACCGCTTTTGATACTTCGAAGAGTAATGTTTAAATTAATCTTTGCATTCTTGAACACGTAAGGAGCCATATCATAATAATCTACCTTACCATGGTTAATGCAACCGGGGAGAGTTAGTTTTTCATCCGGAGTATAGAGGTCAAATTTATGGTATTGTCCAATGGCTGTTAAAAGTTCGGTTCGTTCTATAGCCGTAATTTGACGGTTGATAACATATTGTGCATAGAGATATTCTTTTGTAGCAACGGAAGTTGGGTCCGGTTCCATCGGTAATATCTTCATGAGATTGTCTATGATATCAGGAGTCAGCATTTCCTGAATAAAGTTATAGCCGTATACGTTTCTCTGGGCGGCCATAATTCCTTCCAGATAGCCTCTGGTATAAGAAGAAATCCCTTCCAATCTTTGATAAAATTGGTGCTTTTCGGTATAGAGAGATCCTATAAAAGCAATATCCGTCTGATTCATCCATTTACTTTTCTTAAAAATTTCAAAATCTTTGGATGTTTCCATGGCATGTAAGCGGTCTGTGTTTGCAGCAAGTGGCATATAGTAAATGGTTTTTATTCCTGCCTTATGAAATTCCATATATAATTCTTTATCAAAAATGAAAATATAGTTTTCGGGATAAATTACAGTATAGGAATACAGTAATACATATGGATTATCATAAACCCAGGCAACATATTTCATATCCGTTTTTTTACATGCAAGAGAGATAATAGGAAAGTAATTAAAGGAGAACACAAAATCAGGAGAAAATTCCTGAATTGCTTTTATAATCTGATTTTCTATAATCTCGTCATGATATACTTCTTCTTTGGAAAAGGGTATGGTTTTTACGGTATGTCCCAGTTCTTTAAAACCAGCAATAATGTCTTCGTTTCCAAAACTTTTCCATTCCATCATTAGGATTTTCATGTATGTATACCTCCAAGTTGAAGTAAATTTACTGATTTTATATAAGAATCTATTTATGTAATCGTTCGAGACCGGCTAATGCAGGTTCATAGTCCCCACTCATTTTATAATATTTTGAAGCATCTTCCGGCATTCCGGCACATTCGTAAATGACACCGATGTTGTAATATGCCAGATAACTATTAACTCCTTTTACGGAGGAATGAGTGTTATGGGTTGCGTTTAAAAATTCCTGAATGGCATTGTCGAACATGGCATTATTCATATAAATAAGTCCCATTAGGAAAAGAAAGTCAGAAGAAAATTTGAACTCGTCATAGATATTTTCAAATTGCAAAGCTTCTTCATATCGCTGCAAATTCAGCAAAGAGTATCCATATCCAATGACCATTAGCTGTACATATTCTACTTGAGGATTAACGTCAAATTCCAATCCTTTGCTATAGTAGAAACAAGTTTTTTCTACATCATGAATGGCATTATAGGATTGACCTAATTGAAAGTATAAGTATGGGTCATCCGGCTGTTGTTCAAGCATTTTTAATAAAAGGGAATTATTACGTTCTACTTTTTTTTGAAGTTCTTCAGCAGTACCGCTGTAGCCGCAATGATCAACTGTAAGGGGAATGGATACTTTATCTGTTTGGATTGGCGAAGAAGAAACCACCTGTTCGTGAATGATTGCTTCATAATGGAAGTAGCCGCGATTAAAAAAGCGTTCTACCTGATCCGTATAAATACTGTCATGTCCATTCATCTGATAATGATTTAAACGTGTAATCATTCCGATGCCCTGGGGATATTGTTCCATCATTTGTTGAAAACTTTCAGGATTCAAATCTGTAATATATTCATCACAATCCAAAATCAGAACCCAATCATGGGAGGCTTTGGATAAAGAAAAATTTCTGGCAGCACTAAAATCATTTATCCATTCAAAATCAAAAATATGGTTTGTATAGTCAGAAGCTAATTTTTTTGTGGAATCTGTGGAACCGGTATCCACAAAAATAATTTCATGTGGATAATCTTTCATATGATGCTTTATGGATGATAAAAAAGAAGGCAAATGCTTTTCTTCATTTTTGGCAATAATACAAATGGATATCGGGGTCATAAACAGCTCCTTATTTTAGCAAATTATTACCTTAATTATAGGAGCAGAAAGGTTAAATGACAAGGAAGGAATTTCTTGTATTAACAAAAGTTTTTCAGTATACTAAAGTAAAGATTGGACGAAAATGATACAGGGAATATAACA
>CAZSBV010000242.1:0-3149 GCA_964605105.1 uncultured Lachnospiraceae bacterium
CCAATCATTGCCTGTGCTGCTGCTTTTTCCTGCATCTTCTTGATTTCTTCCGGATAAGAGAAACTTTCAATTGTGAAGTTTGTAATAGCGATACCAAGTTCGCTCATTTCACGATTTAATTCATCACAAATGCCATCGCCAATTTTTACTGCATCCATCTGAAGGTTGAACATATCTCTTCCTTCTTTTCCGATCCAGCTCATAAGCATTGGGTTCAGGTCAGTGATAATACGTTCCTTTACATCATCTACAGAATAAGTCTGACGAATTCCTGCAAGCTTTTGGATTAAAATATTATAATCACCAATCTTGCAGCTGAATGTACCAAAAGCACGGATCGGCATACCACCCGGAAGTCCCGGAGCCTGTAAATTAATGGCATTCTTAGTTCCCCATTTTACCAATACTTCTTTGGTATTGATAAAAAGAACTTCTGCACGAAGTGGTGTGTTAAAACCAAATTTGAAGCTCTTTAATGTGGTCAAGAAAGGAATAATTTGAGATTCTACTTCATAATTTCCTTCCTCCTGAAAAATACCTTCAACTTTTCCGTTATATAAAAAGATTGCATCCTGTCCCGGACGAACAATCAAACGGGAATCCTTTTTAATCTCATCACTCTGGAATTTCCAGAAAAGTGTTCCTTCATTACTTTCATTCCATTCAATTACGCTGGCAAACTGTTTCGAGAAAAATCCCATAACATTACCTCCCTATTCTTATGATAATTATATTTCAAATGAGTCAAATGAACAAGCTTACTTATTCCTTTAATTTGTGAAAAAAATTATATCATGATTCCGAACTTTAGAAAAGCAGTTTATGGGAATTTTATATTTCTTAAGTTCTATTTAGTAAATCCTTCTATTGTGAAATGGTCCCCCATTTTTATTTTACCTTTTGAGCAAATTCCGTATTTACCAAATCCTCATAAGGTACTGTTACTTGCACAACACCGGCATCCATCAAAATATCCTGTAACAAATCAAACGCCTCTTCGGTAAATACCAAATCCGTCTTCCATGTGTCCTGCGCCTGATAACGATTGATAATGGTAGCCAAAGCTGTCTCATCCATTTCTTCAAACTGCGGCTTGATTACTTTTGCGATTTCCTCTGCTGAATGGCTGCTCACGTATTCCATACCTTTCTGCAAAGCTGCGGTGAAGCTTTCAATGACTTGTGGATTTTTATCAATATAGCTCTTTCTGGCACTGAACGCGGTATATGGTACATAACCTGACTCTTCTCCTAAAGAAGCCAATACATAACCGTCACCTTTTTGTTCTAACGCTGTAGCGTGAGGTTCAAATTCGATTGAGTATTCTCCCTGACCACCGGAAAAAGCTGCTGCTGTAGAACCAAAATCGATGCTTTGATCAATATTTACATCTGTTGCAGGGTCAAGACCATATTTCTTGAGTACATATTCAAACACGAGTTCAGGCATCCCGCCGGCTCTTCCGCCCAAAACATTCTTATTTTTCAAATCAGCAATGGTAAAGTCATCGTCAGGTTCTCTACCTACAACAAAGTTGCCGGCTCTCTGGGTCAATTGCGCAAAGTTCACGGCATAATCTTCCATACCGCCCTGATAAGTATAGATGGTAGATTCCGGTCCCATAAATCCAATGTCTGCCTCTCCTGAAAGAAGTGCTGTCATAGTCTTATCAGCTCCAAATCCTGTCACCAGAGTCACATCCAGTCCTTCTTCTTCAAAATAGCCATTTTCAAAAGCTACATACATAGGTGCATAAAAGACCGAATGGGCTACCTCATTTAAAGTCACCTTCGTTCCTGTCGCAGTTGTTGCTCCACATCCCACTGCGGTTGTCAGAAGTAAAGCTAAAAGGCATAAAAATACCATCAGTTTTTTCCTCATAGATTCCTCCTAAAAAATTCTGATGGTATAAAATACGCGATTTATAGAAAAATGTTACTTTATCTTGAAAGTTAATTTCAGCTATATCTGATAATTACTTCTTCTCTGTCGCTTCCTTACAACACTCATCCACTAACTTTTCAATCATCAGCTTCTTCATAAATACATCGTAACTAAGCAAACAGATAAAGGCAAACGTCTTAAAAAAGTCTTTACTTTCTTCCGGTGCATTTTCAAAAGTTCCTTCCGCAATCTGAAACTTTTCTGCAATATCTTTTTTCAGGAATTCTATTTCTCCTGCTTCCAATTTGAAAACTTCCTGATAAATATCTTCAAATGTCATTTCTTCATTATTACCAAAATATTTTTCTGTGATTTTTCCCAATAAATCTCCGGTATCTCCTACTGAAAGCACACCTTTGAAATAATATATCAATAGCAGTAATAAAATATGGTCTTTGGAATATTTTTTCTTCACGGGTGACGGAAGAATCTTTGTCTTGGCATAGTTATTAATCATGGTTTTCGTAAAAATCTTATCTTCCTCAGGATTTCTGGTTAGATAGCGTGTCCTGTCATTAATAAAGCTTAACACCTGATCCATGTACAAATCTATATTAGGAATCTCTTCCGGTCTTACATAGGCTAATTGATCTAACATACCAGTCAAATTATCCAATACTTCCTGTCTACTCTTTTCCATATTACTGTACCATCCTGTTCCCTCATTTTGGTAATTAAATCCTACTTCGCGTCGTCCTGACTCTTCGTGTGAGATTTTCTTTATTACAATATATAGTATCAAAAACCACATGTAAAGTCATTAATTTTTATAATTTTTAATTGATAATTAAGAATTAGCTGAAATTTTCTTCTTTACTTTAAAACTTTAGTATGTTAAACTTTAGAACAGAGGTGTTTTAGTGTATGAAAAATGGAGGTGTTTCCGGGTGAATAAAAAAATCAAAACAGAAGCCGTTGATTTTTTATTTGATGCAATTTTACAATTGAAGGACAGAAGTGAATGTTATAGTTTCTTTGAAGATTTATGTACTGTAAATGAACTTCTTTCTCTCTCTCAACGTTTTGAAGTTGCGTCCATGTTAAAAGATCACAAAACTTATTTGGAAATTGCGGAGAAGACAGGTGCTTCCACTGCTACCATCAGCCGTGTAAATCGTTCCTTAAATTATGGTAATGATGGCTATGAATTAGTATTTAACAGAATGAATAAAAAGGCGGATGAATAACCGCCTTTTTTTATTCTT
>CAZSBV010000243.1:0-3136 GCA_964605105.1 uncultured Lachnospiraceae bacterium
ATTCTTCACTCTGTTTCCTTTTATAAAATTCATAAGTCATTTGTGTCATTGGGTCAATTTCTTTTTTGCTGGTCTTCAAATGTACCAAAATATCTTCTAGGATTCTAAGTAAAGCTTCATCCAAATCCTGAAAACACAACCTGCGTATCTCATCCAAATTAGGGGCATGATTTCTACCAGGCTCTATATAATCAGCTACATATACAATCTTTTCCAATAAAGACATACCCGGACGACCTGTTGTATGATAAATAATTGCATCAATAATCTCTTCATCATCAACTTTATATTTTGTTTTTGCCAGATATCCACCCACTTTTGCATGTAACAAAAACGGATTGTTTTGTTCAGCTTCACTGATTTCTATATTATGTTTCTTACAAATTTGAATCTTCTTATCATTATCCAGACATTTAGCACAGTCATGAAGTAAGCCGGCAAGCTCAGCTTTCTGTATTTCTTCTCCGTAACGCATAGCCAAAGCAGCTGAAGTATATGCAACACCTTGTGTATGCTCATATCTCTTGCTGTCCAATGCCTTTGTAAGCTGCTTTCGTATTTTATGCATATCCAAAGTCTTCATAAAATGTCCTCTATCGTATTAGATTAATTCCTCTTCAACATAAAGACGTTTTTTCTTAATAACTAAATCTGTTTTGTAATGAACCATGTAACGGATACTCTGACCATTTTTTACACGTTCTCTAATCTGAGAAGCAGAAAGGTCTACACTTCTGGAGTGAAGTCTTACAATTTTAGTATTGTATTTTTCTTCCAATAATGCAATCTGTGCTTCTAATTCTTCTTCTGAGTATCCACCACGAATTGCAACAGCAACCGTTACTTCACCGAAAATCTTTTCAGGGCACATCCATTTATCCATCATGAATAAACTGTCTGCACCAACCATAAAGAAATATTCTGTGTCAGGATTTGCAGCTTTTAATGCAGCGATAGTTTCATAAGAATATGAGTTACCACCTCTGTCTACTTCCATTCTGGATAAAGCAAAATGACTATTATCTGCAATTGCTTCTCCTACTAAGTCAATTCTTGTCTTAGCATCCAATACATCTCCATATTCTTTCATATATGGATTTCCACTTGGAACGAATAATACTTCATCTAAGTTTAATTCCTCATAAGCATTTTCTGCCAAAATTAAATGTCCTAAATGAATAGGGTTAAATGTACCACCCATAATGCCTACACGTTTTTTACTCATTATTGTATCTCCTTTTAAAAAAACTCATTACATACATTTTATCTCTCTTTTTGTATTAAATCAAGTACAATCTTCCATATTGTTAAATTTTAATACAATCATTTTAATAAAATGAAATACACACTCTATTGTGGCAAAATTATTTTTGGGTTCTTTTTATCCGGTTTATACAATACAATCTTCTTACCAATTACATGTACGACCTGAGAACGTGTTCTTTCAGCAACAACTTCTGCAATTGCTCTAGGATCATCCATACAGTTTTTCAGAACCGCAATTTTTAATAACTCTCTGTTATTAAATGCTTCGCTGATAGCTTCAACTACTTCCGGTGTTACACTTCCTTTTCCTATTTGAAAAAGTGGATCCATTGTACTGGCAAGACTCTTTAAATATGCTCTCTGTTTGCTTGTCATTTTATCCTCTCAATCTACTTAATAATTTATATAAAATATATTAAGCCAAACTATTTTTACATTTATAGTATCTTATTTATAATAGTCAAATACATGACCATAAATTCTAACGGTATCACCTTCTGAAATTCCAAGCTCTTCCAACTGTTCCAGGATTCCCGTTTCTTTCAGGAAGTTCTGGAAGAATGCAAAACCTTTTTCACTTTCCAGATTCGTATATCCCAACATTCTTTCTACTCTTGGACCTTCGATAACATATTCTTCTTCCTCTTCGTCATAAGTTACCGTAAATGGTTCATTTCCAAATCCTGCAAATTCAGGGAAGAATTCCTGTTCAAATACAGTTACTGTATCATCTAATCCATCTAACATTTCACGGACGTGGAATAATAGTTCTCTTACACCTTCCCCGCTAACAGCAGAAATAGGGAATACTTTGATTCCTTTTGGTTCGAATTCGGCACGAATCAGTTCTACCGGATTATCATCTTCATCATAAATACAATCTATCTTATTTGCAGCAATTACCTGAGGTCTTTTGGCAATATCTTCATTATATGCTTCTAATTCCTTATTAATAGCATAAATATCTGCAATAGGGTCTCTTCCTTCCACACCGGCAGCATCTACAATATGAATCATAACCTTGGTACGTTCAATGTGTCTTAAAAACTCATGTCCAAGACCAATCCCCTCAGATGCACCCTCAATTAATCCCGGAATATCTGCAATAACAAACCCTTTACCACCTTCCATATCTACAACACCTAAGTTTGGATTTAAGGTTGTAAAATGATAGTTGGCAATCTTTGGTTTTGCATTGGTTACACGGGATAAAAATGTAGATTTTCCTACATTTGGAAAGCCTACCAGACCTACGTCTGCAATTACCTTTAATTCTAACAATAATTCTAATTCTTTTGCCGGCTGTCCCGGTTGCGCATATTTCGGAGCCTGCATGGTACTTGTGGCATAATGCTGGTTTCCTTTGCCGCCTCTGCCGCCTGTCAAAAGAACATAACGTCTATTTTCACCGGACATATCTGTAATTACTTTTCCGGATTCCAATTCTTTTACAACAGTACCTTCCGGAACCTTCAAGATGATATCTTGTCCATTCTTACCACGACAATTCTTCTTGCCGCCATCTTCGCCATTTTCAGCTTTGTAATTATGAACATGACGATAATTTGCCAAAGTGTTCATTCCTTCATCTACTTCAAAAACAACACTTCCGCCATGGCCACCATCTCCGCCATCAGGACCACCATTAGGTACATATTTTTCACGACGGAAAGAAACATGTCCATCTCCGCCTTTTCCACTTTTTACATATATCTTAGCTCTATCTGCAAACATTTTTTTCTCCTATCTAAGAAAAAGGCTCCAAACAAGTCCATGTTTGAAGCCCATCATAGGTACTATTTTTCTACAGGATATACGGAAGCCTGTTTTTTATCTCTTCCTTTTCTTTCAAATCTAAGTACACCGTCAA
>CAZSBV010000244.1:0-3128 GCA_964605105.1 uncultured Lachnospiraceae bacterium
TGGTAATTCTGGTAAGCTCCTGATATACAATACGGCCTGCACCCATATTTAAGTGACCTACTTCAGAGTTACCCATCTGTCCATCCGGAAGACCTACTGCCATTCCGCTGGCATTTCCTTTCACGAAAGGATATTCTGCCATTAACTTATCCATAACCGGAGTTTTTGCCTGTGCAACTGCATTACCGCTTTCTTTGCTGTTTAAGCCGTAGCCATCTAAAATCATTAATACGGTTGGTTTTTTACTCATACATTTCTCCTTTTTCATTCTCTATATTACTTACGCCTTTCGGCTATTTTGAACCTCTTGTAGTATAACATCTTTGTCTATCCTTAAGCAATACAGAGATTGCATTTTCTTTCATATAATCTAAGGGCCATCGCAAAAAAATGCAACAGCCCTTCCTTTTTACACCCAACTTACAATCATCATAACAGCACCCTTATGGACTGTAATTTTTCCTTTACTTCCGTAAATAAATTCATTACTGATTCCAATTGGGAAGCTGTTCGTAACTTCCTGCTCTTTTAGAAGATATTTCATATTTTCAATGGAAACGGTAGCCTGATCTCCCATACTAAACAATGACATATAGCCTTCCAAAGATTCCTGAAAACTGATTTCTTCTTCCTTTGCCACAAGAATCATTCCTGTGCCATCCATTAAGTATCCTACCGCATTATGTTCCTTCAGATACAAAAGACATTGGATATTGGCAATGGTATGCTCGATTCTTCCGCCCATGCCGCCATAGATACTAAACTTACGATATCCTTCGGATAGACCTAATTTTATAGCAGCCAACATATCCGTATCATCTTTTTCTACAGGCAGAATAATCACCTTATCTTCTTGCTTCTTTGCAATCTCTGCCACTCCTTCTGCTTCCTTTTCACTGATGGAATCAAAATCCCCCAGAATATAATCCGGGTCAATTTCTAACAATTTACAATATTCATAACCGCCATCTACGGCAATGCATAAATCATTTTCACGAATCGGAATTTCGGAGATTGTTAAATCTCCGGCTCCAATTAAAATACAATTTCCTTTATTCATATGTGTCCCTATACTGATATTTTCCGCCCCAGTCATTGATTGCCTTAGTAGTTTTTCCTTCTTCGGTATAAATATTCTCTTCAAAACGGAAGTTCATTCTTGCATATGTATTTTCAGTTAATTCCATATTAATTGGCGTAGACCACCAGTACATCATGGAGTATTCCGTTAATGGATAATATTCTTCTGTTTCGCTTACCGGAACATAAGAAATTGCGGTACGCTGATGTCCGTTATCCAGCCACTTAAATCCCCATACCTTGATATATCCATATTCTGCCGCTTTCTTTTCTTCATCTACAAAAGAAAATTTCCATGTATCATCTGAAAAATGTAATTTTACACCAATGTTACTTACCGGAATATAAGTCTTTCCATTCCAATATTCCATGGTTCCGTCAATAAAAGCATCCCGAATTGCAACGTATTCATCACTTACAATAAAATCTCTTGCTACTTCATAATTTCCTGCTTCGAACTCCGTTAAAACAGGAGCAAACAACTCTCTGATTTCTACACTCTTTTCCAAACAAGCCTTCAGATCTTCCATGCTTTCATTTGTTACAACCGCATCTACATTTTCTACTAATTCCAGATAAGAATCATAATATTCCATTGGAATCAATACATTTTCAGCCTGAATGCCTACATATTTTAACAGTAGTTCTTTCATTTCTTCTTTCTGTTCTTTTTCATAAAGAGAAATCATTTTTTCAACAATCGCCTTGTAGCTTTCAAAGCCTAATCCCTCTTCTTCTGAAGATAATACAATATTAATTCCGTTTTCATCTACGGTCTGACAAAGTCTGTCATAACAGGTATTTAATAAATCATAAGCGCTGGTCTTAGTGCTGTCTGTTGCAAGAATTTCAAGACAACGATCTACCGTAATAAAACTACAGCTTGCTTCGTTTACTTCGTAAACAGATTCATTTAACATAACCGTATGATAAGATTCCTGAATCTGACTATCCTGTGTTTCTTCCACACCTTTATAAAGAATTTCTTCTGCTGCTTTGTAATCTTCCATATCAATATATAAATTTGCCATATACTGATATGTCTTTACAGTTGTGGATTCAATTTCCAATGCTTCTTCATAGGAAGCAATTGCATTTTCATAATCCTGCACTTCTTCGTATTCTTTTGCCTGACTGATGCATTTGTCTACTTTTACGCTTGGCAGCTGATTATAACCATAGATTCCGCCACCAATAACGGCTGCTACAGCTGCTACGATTCCTACTTTCTGCGTCATCACTACTATCTTTCTTTTCTTGTTTCTTTCCTGACGTATGGTCTCGTGATTCATTTTCATCTCTCCATTTTTCACACGTTTCATGCGGCATAACCATTAACAGCATCTATTTCTATCGCCTGATTTTCTTTTGGCAATAAATACATAATTAAACACAACAAAACGGAGTGCTCACACACTCCGTTTCACATTCTACTCTAATTATTTTGCTCCGTCAAAAGATTTTCTTCCATTTTTTTACTTTCGGCATTTTATGTAAAAACCTTAGAATTGGAGGATGTTTTTTGTTAATATTTTCGTAACATTTTACAACAAAAATGTAATCCTTTTCTTAATGGAACGTCCTAAAAGACAGGCTGCGACCATCTTAATCACATCGAATGGAACAAAAGGAACCACTCCTATGGATAAAGCTGTCATAAATGTCAAATTGCTTTGATACATGAGCCATAAGGTTCCAAAAAGATAGAGTCCCATCGTTCCCACTATCAGGGCAAGTATCGGTTTTCTGAATCTCTCCAGTATAGTTCCTGCAATCCAGCTTAAAGCAAGATACCCAATCAAATAGCCGCCGGTAGGACCAAAAAGTTTTCCTGCTCCGCCTGAAAACCCTGAAAAAACAGGAAGCCCAACGAAACCGATCAACAAATACACCGCCACACTTATAGTCGCTTTTTTCTTATCCAACAATATGATGGTCAAATAGATTGCCATATTTGCAAAGCTCATGGGCACCATTCCCATAGGGATTACAATCGGTCCCGCAATACATATGACTGCTGCCATAAGCGCTGTAAGGGTTAGGTTTTG
>CAZSBV010000245.1:0-3121 GCA_964605105.1 uncultured Lachnospiraceae bacterium
GAGGAGTGATTGGTTAATATGAGAATTTCAAATACGCAAAACATTTTTATTGGGGAAAATATAAAGCAGGAAAATCAGGTCAAAGATAAGGAGCATCAGAGGGAAAACAGAACGGATTTCTTTGCCGGAGGTCTGAATCAGGATTTGTTTGAAAACAAATTGCTTCAGAAGAAAAAAGAAGCCCAGGAAAAAGCATTGAAAGTTGTTGGAGATGCTTTTGCCGGGGATCAGGAAATTGACAATGATATTCAGGAACGAAGAGACAAAATCGCGGCTTTGGAACAGGAAAATCAAAAGCTTCAGAATCAGATTAATGAAATCAGTGATAGACAGGATGCTCTGATGGAGCAGTATGGAATCACTGCAGATAGCCAGGAGCAGAAGGATTTGGAACTGCTTCGTAAGAAGGATAAGTGGTTAAAGGGAGAAGGATCAGAGCTGACAGAAGAAGAATCCCAAAGAATTGCTGAGATGGAAAGTGAAGGATTAACAGAGTACCAGAAACGCCAGAGAGAATGGGATGCGGAGAAGAACCATTTTCAGAATGATTTGGATAAAAATAGAGAACAGATTTTGGAAGAGTATGCTATTATCCGCGGAACAAAGTTGGAACGATTAAAGCATGATCCTATGGTAAAAGCGCAGAAAGAAGCAGAAGCAATTCTGGATGCTGCAAGTCGCGAAATCATAGGTATGATTATGGAAGAAGCTAAGGATACCATTGACGAGGAAAGCAAGGAGAATCGGGAAAAGGCAGAAAAGCTGGAAGAAATTCAGGAAGAAAAAGAAGCCTTCATTGAGAAACAAAAAGAAAAACGGGAAGAGACCAAAGAACTTCTGGAAAATATGCCAATGGAAGAAATGGTTCATATGGGCCAGTTGAAAGATGAAATTAAACAGGAAATCAAAAACATTGTCAGCGAAATGAAACTGGTGGCTGAGGATATCAAAGGCGCATTGGTGGATGAGAGTGTGTAGGTTATTAGTCAGATGTTAGTATTAGTTTATAGAAAATGCAGCACCTGCCAGAAGGCATTAAAATGGTTAGAAGAAAATAAGGTGGAATTTACAGAACGTCCTATCGTAGAAGAGAATCCCACATATGAGGAATTAAAGACTTGGTATGAGAAATCAGGTCTGCCACTGAAGAAGTTCTTTAACACCAGCGGATTATTGTACAAAGATATGAAATTAAAAGATAAGCTTCCTACAATGACAGAAGATGAACAATTGAAATTACTTGCAACCAACGGTATGTTGGTGAAAAGACCAATGGTTGTGGGGGAAGATTTTGTACTGACAGGATTTAAGGAAAAAGAGTGGGAAGAGAAAATTTTGAGGGTTAAGTAATAATTTGAAATAGTAAATGATAAAGAGATTTTATTATGTGAGTAAATTATTGGGATGACAAAGATGATTTGTGGGTAATCAACGAAAAACACAAAATAAAAGTGCCGAAAAAACCAAAATAAAAGTGCCGAAAAAACTAAAATACACTTGAATAAAAAGAACAGCAAGATATAATAATGTATATAAGGGAGTGTGTTTTGGTATGGAATATATAAGAAGAATAGTTGATGACGAACTGAATAAACGCAAAGAAGCATTTAATGCAATCAATATTATTGGACCAAAAGGTTGCGGAAAAACCAGAACGGCAAAAGAGCGATGCAATACAATTATTGAATTTCAAGATGAAGAAAAAAGAGATGGATATTTAGCGGTCGCTGAAACTTCGCCAAGATTGTTTTTAAAGAATGCAAAGCCCATATTGTTTGATGAGTGGCAAGATGCGCCAAAAATTTGGGGAACAATACGTAAAGCTTGTGATGATAATCCTGAGAATGTAGGTGAATACTATTTAACCGGTTCTTCAAGCAGAAAAGTGGAAACACCGCACACCGGTACAGGTAGAATTACAGAAGTAAAGATGTTTCCAATGACATTATGGGAGACAGGGGAATCAAATGGACAAATCTCATTGTCACAGATTGTTGAAGATGAAAAATATGAGTTTGAGGGTGCATTATCGAAGTTATCTTTAGAAGATTTATTTTTTGCAGTATGTCGTGGTGGTTGGCCAAGATGTATGGCTTTAAAAAGTGATACGGCGAAATTAGAAATTGCAAAGGATTATTACAGACAGATATATCAAACGGATATTAGTGCAATTGACGGCGTAAAAAGGAATCCAGAGTGGGCGAGAACGCTGATGTGGTCGTATGCGCGAAATATGGCAACAAAAGCAAAGAAAACAAGTATATATGGAGATGTAAAGGCAACGCAAAACGTTACAGACGTAACACTTGATTCATACGTTGAAAAACTGGAAGAGTTGTTTGTTATTAAGGATATTGATGCATGGACTCCACAGATCAGGTCAAAGACTGCAATAAGAAGCGGAAAGAAACATATATTTGTTGATCCTTCCATTGGGATTGCTGCGTTAGGGCTAAATCCAGACTATTTCAATAATGATTTGGACTTATTTGGACATGCTTTTGAAAACCTTGTATTGCGTGATTTGCTTGTATTTGCCCAAGCTCATAATTCGCGTATACTTCATTACACTGATGATACCGGTCTTGAGGCAGATGCAGTGTATCAAATGGAAGATGGACGATATGCCCTAATTGAGATAAAAACAGGAGTAAATAAGGTTCCAGAAGCAGAAAAGTCACTTTTGAGATTTAGAGATGTGATTAGAAAACACAATGAAGAAGCATTAAAAAATCCTGAACATCCCAGAGCGATATATCGAGAGCCATCAGCTCTTATTGTGATTTGTGCGACTGCTCCGGTTGGATATACAACTGATAATGGTGTGAAAATAGTTCCAGTCGGATGCTTAAAGGATTAATTGTGGTACGGTAAAGGATAAGGGGCATAGGACGGCTCCCTTTTGGGTATAGAGGGGATTGATATTAAGGCTTCTATGATATATGTTGAAAATTCAGATACGGGAATTGCTAATGAGAATGACTGGGATAAGATGGTAAAATATCATGCAGAGTGGAGCAAGAAGTTTTATGATGTGTTTGTGCCATATATGAATAAATATATGGAGTAATATAGGAACTATAGGTATAGAGCAAAGGAACAATAGACCTTTGCTCTTTCT
>CAZSBV010000246.1:0-3105 GCA_964605105.1 uncultured Lachnospiraceae bacterium
CATCATATTCTGAAGCTTCTTTCCTGGTGGCTGAGCAATAATACGAATACCTGCTTCCAGAATATCTTCGTCTTCCATCAGCTCCAAAGTACCTTTACCACCACCAAACAGTTCTTTAAATACTTTATCAAATTCATGAGAAATCTGTGCAAATTTTTCTTTAAACTGTTTTCTCATGGCGGTATCCAGCTCTGTGATAATATCATTTAACGTCTTTTCCGCTTCTACCAGGTCGTCATGCTGTGTCTTTAAGAAGGTGTAACGCTCCATGATATTTTTATAATCTTCGATAGCATTAACGTTTACATCCCCAAGACGTTTGATAGCATCCTTTAAAGCAGCAATATCGCGCTTCATAACTGTTAAATCCGTTAATTCCGGATTTCTCATATTGGCTGCATCATGAAGTGTAATTTCATATTCGTTCCACATGTAATCGATCTGTGATTTAATGGATTCTTCATGACGTTCTTTCTGATTGGTAAGACGATAGACTTCTTTATCCAAGGCAGTAATCTTTTCAGCCATTTCTTCACGATTTTTGAAAAAGTTCTTCTGTTTTTCTGTCAGTTGTTCTTTTTCAAAAATCATATTCTTTAACTTAACCTCTGCATCTGACTGGAAAGTTTCAGATGCATCAATTGTTTTCTTGATTTCTTCAATAGAATGACGTTTCTCTTCCGCCTCTTTCTGGCTTCTTTCGATATTTTCGAGGATTTCAGCCAGTTCTGCCCTAGAACGTTCTATTTCAACATTGATACGATCCAGATTCTGCTGTTCAAATCCGATTCTCTGCAAGATTTTTTCTGCTTCCACCTCTGTTTCAGATACAATAGAGGTCTGTTCGGATTCTTTCTTACGTAAATCTTCCAATTCAGTCTGGAATTCATGAATCTGTTTTTCAACATTCTTTTCCAAGGCTTCGGAAGCTGTTAACTCTAAAAGGGTTGTTTTCTTCTCATTATTAATATTCAGAATCTGTTCTTCAATTTCTTTTGCTTCTATCTGAAGATGATCTACACCACTCTGGGTCTCTTCCATCTTCTCTCTTGCTGTAATTATATTAAGTCTGGCCGTATTCTGATGAATAAATTCATCCTGAAGGTCAGATTTGATCTGTTCTAATTCCAAACGCTTTTTACTACGTTCTTCCTTCGTTTCTTCAATAAGGTTCAAAAGGTTATCGATTTCTTTTAAATATCCTTTTACCTTATTTTCCAGTTCTTCCATTTCTCGACGTCGTCCAAGAAGATTACTGTTATTCTTGAAGGCACCACCACTAATGGCACCTCCGGGTACTAAAAGTTCGCCTTCGATGGTAACCATACGAATACCATAATCATATTTGCGGGCAATTTTTACGGCATTATCTACATGGTCAATTACTACAATTCTACCAAGCATTGCTTTGGCAACATCAGAATATTTTTCGTCCGTATGGACCAGACTGTCTGCCATGCCCACAACGCCTTTTTCCTCTAACACCTGAGGCGTTTTAAATTCCTGAGGATTTTTAATACTGGTGAGTGGTAAAAAGGTAGCACGTCCACCTTTGTTCTTTTTCAGGAACTGAATCATTTTCTTGGCAGTCTCTTCATCATCGGTAACGATGTTTTGAATATTGCCCCCTAATGCTGTTTCGATGGCTGTTTCATATTTTTTATCTACTTTAATAATATCCGCAACAACACCTATGATTCCTTTTTCATGCTCTTTCTGTTCCATAACACGTTTCACAGAGCCGCCATAACCTTCATAACGTTCTGTTAAATTGGATAAGGCTTCTAATTTGGATTTTTCCTGATGATAAAGTACCTGCGTATCTCGTAATTTTTGATCCAAATTAGTCAGGTTTTCCCTTACTTCATCCAATTCTTCGTCTTTTTTTGCCTGTGCATTATTTAAAGCAGTAATATTGTCGTTTACCTGTTTAAATTCATTTTCCAACTGGGTAAGAACCTGTTCCTGTTTGGCTTCGTCCGATTTTACAGAAACAATCTTTGAGGTAAGTTCTGCCCTACGGATATTTGCCTGCTCAAGCATAGTTTCCAAACGACCAACATTGGACTTAATCGTTGCTCGTTCATTTAAGGCATCAATAATTGTATTTTTTCCCGCTTCTATATTGTTATTAATGGCTTCAATTTTATTCTGTAAATCCACTAATAAGCGGTTTGCCTCTTCTTTTAATTTCAGAGTATCTTCTGCTTCTTTGTCAATTTTTTGCTTTTCAGCAAGAAGAGCATCTCGCTCCTGCTCTTTTTCCTGAATAACAGATGAAACGGATGATGAACGATTTTGTAAATGCTCTTCATTAGAAGCAGCTGACTTAATTTGTTCTTCTAAGACCTTAATTTCACCTTCCAGTTTTCCTCTCAAAACACTGGTATCTGTAAGGCTTGTTCTGGCTGTTTCAATCTGTTCTTCCAAAGATTCAATGGTACTTTGAATCTGGTCATATTCTTCTTTGATATTTTCATATTTCTGATTGGATTTTTCTAATTCATCAGAAGCTATTTCCAGAGAATACTCTACTTTGTCCAATTGTTCCTTAATACGGGTATTTTCCAAAAGGAACATATTTACATCCAAAGTTTTTAATTCTTCTTTTTTCTTCAAATAGATTTTAGCTTTTTCAGACTGTTTTTCCAAAGGTCCGATTTGTTTTTCCAATTCTGATAAAATATCATTTACTCGAAGAAGATTCTGCTTTTCTTCTTCCAGTTTTTTCTGAGCGGCTGCTTTTCTTCGTTTAAACTTAACAATACCGGCTGCTTCATCAAAAAGTTCTCTCTTTTCTTCCGGTTTTCCGCTTAAAATTTTATCAATCTGCCCCTGTCCGATAATCGAATATCCTTCTTTACCGATACCGGTATCATAGAATAATTCATAAACATCTTTTAATCGACAAGTAGCTCCATTAATCAAATATTCACTTTCACCGGAACGATATAAACGTCTCGCTACCGTTACCTCATCATAATCAATCGCCAGTTGATGGTCTTGATTATCTAAAGTAATGGCTACATAAGCATAACTCAATGGTTTACGCATTTCTGTTCCGGAGAAAATAACGTCCTGCATGGAAGAACCACGCAACTGTTT
>CAZSBV010000247.1:0-3077 GCA_964605105.1 uncultured Lachnospiraceae bacterium
CACCAATCTTTTTCCTTTTCTTCTTATATAATAGGTACATATTTACAAAAGAAAAGAGGTAATCTTAAAAGTTAATAGTTCTAACTTTCAAATCACCTCAATCACTTCATTTTATTTTTATGATACAAGCTCTAATTTCTGCTACTTCCTACTACAGTAACATTACCGCCTTCGCCAGACTCATCATAATTTCCTTCATTAATTAAACCGGAATTTTCTGCTTCTAATGCATTCAGATATTCTTCTGCAAGATCATTATATTCTTCTGTACTTTCTTGTTCAAAAACATCATCTTCCTGAGTATCACTTCCGCTTTCTTGAAGAGAATCTATATTTTCCTCCTCACCATCAACTGCTTCCGCTGTCTCTGTCCACATTACACTGCTTCCACCTAGCAACTGCATAGAACTTACTTCATTATCAACAGTAATCGAAAGTACCATATCGCTGATATTAGAAGCTTCTGCTTCAGGAATTTCAAAAATCAACACAGTATCTATAATGGCACCAGCATCAATATCTCCTTTGTACATAGATAAATCATCTAATAATAACGTGTATTGAGATTGATAACGCTTTCCGTTCAAATTTAATCTGAACTTAGCCTGTTTGGAAAACATATCAAGCTTTTCCGTCTGACCGCTGATATTAGTAACATTATATTTAGTAACCAAAAGAACTTTTCCCTGTGTAGCATCCATTGCCATAAATATATCATCACCAGTATTCGGATAAGAATCTGTAACTTCATATCCTACATAACTGATAGAAAAATTTTCTGTTCCTGTAGCCACAGACATATCACTGATATAGCTGACACCTGTGCCTTCTGAAGTACTTGAAGAACCACTTCCAGAGTTCTGTTTGTCTTTTGTACTGCTGCTTTTTTTATTCGCTTCATATTCAGCTGCTAACTGTGCTCTTTTTTCTGCCTGCTCTTTTGCTGCCTGCTCTTTTGCTTCCTGATCAATCAACGTCTGTCCTTCTAAAACGCGCATATTGGAACCGGCATTATACTTCATCAACACACCGGCTGCGTATTCCGCATACATCTTTTGCTCACTCTCAGTCAGACCAAACATATTCTCTTCTTCTGTTTCTACGATAACCTCTGTTTCTTCTTTATTACAGCCAACTAGCATTGCTGAAAACATACATATAATAAGAAAAGATGCTAATTTATTCTTTTTCATACCAATCTCCATTCTGTTGCCTTTGGGGTGCCAACACAAATAGTCTTAACCATTCTGCCTTTCTTAACCTGCTCTCACTATTTGTCCATTACCTATATAATACCATTTATTTCAGTTCCTGCAACAAAAGTTTTCTATAAAAATCTCTTTCCAATTATTATAATATTTTTCTTTTAGATATTCAAATAAATTAATGTTTCTTCTATGCTCTCTCCAGTTCAAACCAAAAAATGACGCCATCTTCTGCATTTTCTACACCATAGGGCTGTTTCATCGATTCCATAATTGCTTTTACGATAGAAAGGCCAACTCCACTTCCCCCATATTCTCTGGTTCTTGCTTTATCTACTTTATAAAACTTGTCCCAAAGCTTCTCAATACTTTCTGTCGGAATGTTCTCTCCTGTATTACGCACCAATATTCTTACACTATTTTCTTTTTGTAAAAAGCTGACTGAAATTACTTTTTTTCCATCACCATTTTCTTTTACATGATTAAGTGCATTCGATATATAGTTCATAACTACTTCTTCAATCTTAAATTCATCTCCCCATACAAAAATAGGTTCCGAAGGCATTAACTTCAACTCAATTTCATTTTGCTGAAATAAAATATCTGCCGACTGCAAATAATTACAAATCAATGCATACACATCAAACCTTTCCATGGTTATCACGTCATTACCAAATTCTAACTGGTTCAGCGTCAAAAGTTTCTTCACCATCTCATTCATTTTACGTGCTTCATCAATAATAACGTCACAATAAAACTCCCTTTCTTCCGGGCTCTCTGAAATATCATCTTTTAATCCTTCCGCATATCCTTGTATTAAAGCAATCGGAGTCTTTAACTCATGAGAAACATTTGCCAGAAACTCTAAACGCATCTCCTCATTTCTTTCTTTTCTTTCAATATCTTTTGTCAATTCTATATTGGCAGTTTTTAATTCAGAAATCGTTTTTTCCAATTCCTGAGACATAAAATTAATATTTTCACCCAAAACGCCTATTTCATTATCTTTTTCTCCCGAATATTTCACATTAAAATCAAGTTTTGCAACTCTTTCTGAAATCCAGGCAAGTTCCATAATCGGTTTGGTATATCTTTTAGTTAAAAACCAGATAATGATCCCACTTAACATAGCAGAACCCATACCTACGTATGCCAGAAAACGATTGGAAATCCCTACACTATCACGAATACTTTCTAAAGGTGTCCTAAAAAGGAACATATCCCCATTGTCCAGGTTTCCCCACATATTCACATAATCTGTTTTACTAATTTTATCTGTTACCACCATCATTTTATAATTTGATGTTTCCTGTAAATACTTATGAGGATATTTATCTAAAAACAATAAATTATCCCACAACTGTCTTTTGGAATGTTCTTCGTCAGCTCCAAATGCAATTACTTCCTGAGTCTGCATGTCAACCACCAGTCCATTAATATTATAACGGCTTCCCAAATTTGACAAAGTAACATTATAAAAATCTTCCGAGTCTATCTGTCCTGACTTGGACGCTCCATTTATCGTCTCATAAACCTGTATTAAATTCTTCTGTTTTTCATTCATATAATAATCATCCAGAAAAACACTGTTAACCAGCCAGCAAAAAGCTACTGTGGCTACCATCATTCCAATGAATATTCCCGCAAATTGTTTTCTAATTGAATGTTTCATTTTTACGCCTCTCGTATACCAAAACTCACTCTTTATTTATATTTGTTTATTCTCCTATGCTATTTTTTCACATATAAATATAAGTATAATTTAGCAGGATTATTATGTCAAAGAAACATGGTTATATTTCACAGTTATTTCATAAAAAAAGAGACGCCCGTGCAAAGCACGAAGCGCCTCCTGATAAAGGGGAAGGTAAA
>CAZSBV010000248.1:0-3067 GCA_964605105.1 uncultured Lachnospiraceae bacterium
ATATGTAAATATCAAAATCGGCAAACTAATCTTTTAAATTGTATGGACTTGACACAAGAAAAAAGCATTAGCATTATTCCCTTGTTTTTTCACATTTTATATCTTTAGATCAATGTTATGAACCCAACAAAACTCCTCTATACTCTCGTATCCATTTGGACAGATTCTTACTTTATCCCAATCTCTTTTTAGGCAAATTCCATCAATTGTTTCGCTTTCATAGAGTTTGTCTAAATTTTCAAATTCAATTTCACCAGAACCGTCTTTCACACCACATCTTTGAAAAGTCGGGCCATCTTTGTATCGAATAATCATATATTCTTCAGTAGGTTTATTTTCCAAATAAACATAGTATTCTGGCTCACCGTTTACTTTTTCATAGATATTCTTAAACCTTTCATAGCTAATCCACGTTAAAAAATCATACGGACCATTATCCCCGTTGTCAGCTTTTGGCATTGTGTTAGGATATTTTAAGGCACGAGAAAGTTTCCCGTCAACATCTTCAACTATCTGCCATTTGTCACAAGATTTGTTTTTTGGATTGGTATAATCTTCCCAACTATACATATGAGGATTGCCGGTGTCGTCAACAACTCTCACCAATAAATAATTGTCGTTTTTTTGCACACCAATAATTTCATAAACATTATTATTTTTCAATAATTTCTCATATGTTGTTTCTCCAATATACTTTGCTTTTCCAAGAACAGTATACTTTTCTAATTCATAACAAGAATATTTTTGCAATACCCACTCGTCATTTTCATCTTTGTATTCAACCGTGTAAATATAATCGTTTGCATCATTCCACCACCACTTATCAACAATTACACCGACAATATCGTCTGTTTGACACTTAACAATGACATTGTCTAATTCTTCAAACTCATGCCAATTAGCCACATCTGCACCTACATACTCACCATAAGTATATTCGTCAAATTCTTCCTTTGAGATAACACAACGGATAGCTTTCATTTTATCAATAGGAAATGGAACATTTTCTTCTTCAAAATTTTCAACCTTAGTAACTTTTCCTATAATCTCATCATTCCCAAACGGTGCTATCACATACGAACCTTTTTTTACTTTTTCTGAGTAGTCAAGATAGTAATAATAATCAGTTTCTCTGAATTTTGGAACCACCGTACAATATTTATACGCCTTTTTCATTTTCACATATCCCCTTTTAAATATGATGTAAATTTGATATATCTTTTTGCTCCCTCATATCCTAAATTATTCATAGGAAAAACATATCTTATTATCTCTTCTTCGTTTCTTATAAAATCATTTGGGTGCAAAACCGGAGAATATCCACCTATACTTTCTGGACTTGCTAATTTCAAACACCCTCGTTCTACACCATAGTGATTATAGGTATATGGATATCCTATTACAAAAAACTTCTTGCGGTCATACTCCTCATTAAGAGTCATATAGTTTAAAGCATCATCTCTTTTTATATTGAGATGTCCGCATATTACATGGGTACGATATTCATTTATGTAAGGTCTGACATTTATAAGCGTTTCCCAATCAGATGATCCATTATAATATTTATATCTTCCAAACAAAACAATAGGCTTATCATCCGTCTTGCCAATTAAATCCATCAACTTATTTCTAACATATTTATTTGATTTTTCTCCTTGATTTAACATATCAAATCCCCAACCAAGTTTCCAAAGTAGGTCTTGGTATTATTTTAATATTCTTAATGTTTTCTTGCAACAGTTGTATAAGTTCTTTTTTGTGCTGCCCAACAGAAATTCTTTCGTAATAAAACTTGCCCGAACAAATTAACCATATAATTTTATCTATCTGATAAGGCGTTATATTTTCATTTTTGAAAAACTCTTTACAGTATTCTGACATCTTAACTATTGCTTCGAATACAGATAGTGGATCTTTCTCTGAAAGTCCAACATCATGAAATACATCAATTAAATGTACATCTGGTTTGGGATAGTTAATATAACCCAGTTCTTTTAAAAAATCACAAGCAAGTGCAAAACCCATCCCACTTATTTTTTCAGAAATAAGTAACGGCAACGCCATTCGAGTGTGTACATTATAGTCGAACTGTCCAACAAATCCTTTAAAGTCATCAACATTCTTAAATTCCGAAAGAAATTTAGCAGAGTCAATAATTGACTTACTCCATTTATGCCAACTATTAAATTTATTGTCTGCACTAGTTATATTAAATTCTTTCCTGAAGATTTTATATAATTCTTCGATTTCATATGTTTCAACTATCTTTTTAACATCAAAATCAAATAGAATATTTTTGATTTTTTCTCTTCTTTCTTGAAATTTAATTACATTGGGCATTCTTTGGTAATTTTGCACCGAATGTATCATTTGCTCAAATACATCTTTTAAGGATGAGAAATCTTTTTTATCACCCCAAAAGTATTTTTCCAAATCATTCTCAGATAATGAACAAGGCAAAATTTCTATTAGATACTGGTATGCAGAATGATATATCATAGCATTCTTTTCTTTTGTGTTCATCACAATTCCTCCAACACTATTTTAACAAATCCCATTTGTAGAGATACTTATCTTCCTTATCCTCAAATTTTCTCATTGAATTATCATTATGTTTTTGTCCATTTATTCCAGGAGTATCTAACCATATTTTGTGTGAATTTCTTATAGTTTCAGCAACAATTTTACTTGGAACAATATGATATTCTGGAGCATCAAGATCATTTAAGGAAACAAAAATATAAACCACATTATCTTTAATGAGTTCTTCATTTTTAGCCGATAATGTCCATTCTTTTTTCTTATAACTAGTTGTTTTAACTTGGATAGCATATTGATTGAGAGTCTCTCTATTAATTGCTAAGATATCAAAATCCTTAGTATTTGACATTGGAACTGCAACAGTAAACCCTCTTCTTTCCAATTCGCCAGCCACAAAATACTCCCCTGCATTTCCTGTACTTATATTGTATTTCATTTGCATCACCTCTATTTTATCCTATCATAGTTGAAGTACTATAAAACGGACAGTAAGTTGCCAATACTTCGCCTCAAATTGACCTAATTT
>CAZSBV010000249.1:0-3046 GCA_964605105.1 uncultured Lachnospiraceae bacterium
ATGCATGTGCATGTCCCTGACTTCCGTAACCGATAACTGCGATTGTTTTTCCTTCTAACATAGAAAGGTTACAATCTTCCTGATAATAAATTTTTGCCATAATTTTATCCTCCATTTTCATTAAAATGCTTTTCATGTACCATGAAAATATTTATGTGCACCTCGTGGATAAGGAAAATAATGTTTCGCCTCCCACCGGGGCACGGGGATTGCATTCTATGCAATCTCTTATCCCTAAAAGGTTTCCCTTAAAAGTTCTATGTATTATTCGTTGTCTAAATCGAGATAGACGATGTCTTCTGTTCCTCGTCTTAAGCCTGCAATACCAGTTCTTGCAAGTTCTAAGATTTCGTATCCTTCCAACAGACTAAGGAAAGCATCTACCTTATCCTGATTACCGGTAAGCTCAATAATTAACCCTTCCGGTGAAACGTCGATGATGTTTGCACGGAAAATATCGGCTACTGCGATAACTCCCTGTCTTTCTTTTGCACTGACTTTAACTTTAATCAAAGCCAATTCACGATAAACACTGGATTCCGGTTTTAATTCTTTTACATCTCTAACATCTTCCAGTTTTGCGACCTGCTTTTCAATCTGCTTCAGGATTTCATCATCGCCACTGGCTACAATTGTGATTCGTGTAATTCTTGGGTCCGCTGTTGTTCCCGCTGTAATACTTTCGATATTGTACCCACGTCTGGAGAACAATCCGGAAATTCTACTTAAAACACCGGAGGTGTTATCTACCAATAACTGAAATACTTTTTTCTTCATTTTCAACCTCTTTTTGCAACTCTTTTTTCTTAAATTAATATAACAACATCAAAGCATATTGTCAAATAATATCTCGTCATGTTGTTTATAACTTCAAGTTATAGTTCAATCACAATATCAAGAAAGTGACTGTTGCAAAATTCTGCAACAGTCCTTGAAATATATCTATTTAGTTTCACAGCATTTCTTTAACGCAACCGTTCCGGTGCGGGCAACTTCCACAATACTGATTCCCTGTAACATTTTAATGAACAACTGTGTTCTTTCCGGCACATCACACACCTGAATGATCATATGTGTCTTGGATATATCTACTATCTGTGCATTCATGATTTCACAGTTTTCCATAATATCTTTTCGGTTGCCCTTATTGTATTTTACTTTTAAAAGCATCAATTCCCTGCTGATACTCTGTGTTTCTTCAAAAGTATTTACCTTGATAATATCAATTTTCTTATTTAACTGTTTTTCAATCTGTTCAATAGTTCTTTTATCACCACTACTTACGATGGTCATACAGGATACTTCCGGATCATCGGTCTCACCTACAACAAGAGAATCAATATTAAAATTTCTTCTGGCAAAAAGACCGGATACTCTGGAAAGTACGCTTGGACGGTTTTCTACCAAAATGGAATATATTCTTTTCATACGCTACTTCTCCTTAAACTAAATCCATTGGGTCTACCAGACATTCCATCAATACAGAACCTTCTGTTGTCAGGAACTGGTCAATAGCTGCATCTGCCTGAGACATATTTTCCACACGAATAAATGGCATATCATAAGCCTGGGCAATTTTTTCCAAGTCAGGACTTCCTGTTAAGTCAATGACGGAATAATTATCTTTGTAAGTAAAATGCTGATACTGTCTTACCATACCAAGTACATTATTCTTAATTACCATAACTTTCACTGCAACACCATGCTGTCTCATGGTCGCAAGTTCCATCATAGACATCTGGAAAGAACCATCACCGCAGACAGCCACTACCTGTCTGTCAGGGCATCCTACTTTTGCTCCCATAGCTGCAGGAATAGAATATCCCATGGTTCCCATACCTCCGGAAGTCATGAATCTTCCATTCTTCACTACATGGTAATTACAGGACCAAATCTGATTCTGTCCAACGTCTGCTACATAAACCGCATTATCTTCCATTTTATAAGATAGTTTTCTGATAAATTCAGCAGGATCCACATAGTCAGGATTTGGTTTTCTCTTAGGAGTCATGGTTTCTTTGTATAAATTTAAGGTTTCAATCCAAAGTTTATGTTCACAAACAATTTCTTCATTGCATAAATCTTCAAAAATATGTTTTGCATCTCCAACCAAAGGAATCGTCGGACCTGCATTTTTGCCAATTTCACAAGGATCAATATCAATATGTACTAAAACCTTATTCTTAGTAATTAAATCCGGCTGACTTACAGCACGGTCTGCTACTCTGGCCCCAACCATAATCAAAAGATCGGATTCATTCATAGCTCTGTTAGCATATGGTTTTCCATTATTACCTACATTGCCATAATATAAAGGATGTTCTGTAGGCATGACACCAATTCCCATCATAGTAGTAACTACCGGAATCTGGAATTTTTCAGCAAAAGTCAATAACTCTTCCTGCGCATCCGAAAGGAATACCCCGCCTCCGGCACAGATAATTGGATTTTTAGCCTTTTCAATTTCTTTCCCTACCTTATGAATCTGTACAATATTTCCTTTTACAGTCGGTTTATAGGTACGCATCTTGATATCATCCGGGTAACGGAATTTGGAAACTACCTGATTCTGTACATCAATCGGTACATCAATCAAAACCGGACCTTTACGTCCTGTATTAGCAATATAAAAAGCTTCTTTCATAATTCTCGGAATATCCTCTGCATCTTTTACCAGATAGCTATATTTTACAAAAGATTCTGAGGCTCCGGTAATATCTGCTTCCTGGAACACGTCACTTCCTAAAAGCGAGGAATCTACCTGTCCGGTAATACAAACCAAAGGAATACTGTCAGCATATGCTGTAGCAATTCCGGTAATCAGGTTAGTAGCACCGGGACCGCTGGTAACCGCACATACTCCAACTTTACCGGTAACTCTGGCAAGTCCACTGGCTGCATGAGCTGCATTCTGTTCTGTACGAATCAGAACTGTTTTTACTTCTGAACTTAAAATACTATTATAAAAAGGACAAATTGCTACTCCCGGATAACCGAAGACAACATCTACTTCTTCTTTTTCCAGGCATTTTACCAATAAATCCGC
>CAZSBV010000250.1:0-3030 GCA_964605105.1 uncultured Lachnospiraceae bacterium
CTTTAATTCATACTGCATTTCTTTACGCAGTTTTAAATCCAATGCCGCCAATGGTTCGTCCAAAAGAAGAACTTTAGGTTCATTTACAAGAGCTCTGGCAATAGCTACTCGTTGCTGCTGTCCTCCGGACATATGGGTAACATTCTTATTTTCATAGCCTTCCAGACCAATGAGTTTCAACATTTTCATAACTTTCTGTTCAATAACGTCTGCACTCATTTTCTTAATTCTCAATCCAAAAGCAATATTTTCATACACACTTAAATGTGGAAATAATGCATACTTCTGGAATACTGTATTCAATTCTCTTTCATATGGAGGTTTGTCGCTGATTTCCTCTCCATCGAACATAACGCTTCCCTCATCTGCATCAAGGAACCCACCAAGGATTCTAAGAAGAGTAGTCTTTCCACAACCACTTGGCCCCAGAAGTGTTACAAATTCTTTTTCATATATATCCAGGTTGACACCCTTTAAAACAAAGTTGCCATCAAAATTTTTTACAATATTTCGAAATTCGATTAATTTTTTCTTTTCCATGAATGTTAATCTCCTCTAAATCATTTACTTTTTTAGATTTAAATAGACCTAGTCATACTAGCTTATTTTAATCCATTAGTCTAGGTTTTTCAACCTATTAAAGTATGAAAGTTTTTCCGTTTCTTTTTTGTGATACCAAAAATGCCGCACCCTAAAGGTACGGCATTCCCAGCACTTTACAAAATCCTTATTTTAATTCAAACATCTGCACCAATTCGTTCAAGGTCACTGCCTGTGCTGCCAGTTCCTCACTGGTTGCAGAAGTTTCTTCTGCCATAGCGGAATTGTCCTGAATACTCTGGGACATTTCTTCTACACCATCACGAATCTGATTTACACTCTGCATCTGTATCTCTGCGCTTTCTGCTGACTTCTGAATCATTTCGTTTACTTCGTCAACTTTGCTAACTGCACGACTTAAGGAATCTACTACATCTTTCACAAGAGTATTTCCTTTTTCAATTTCACTTAAGGATACTCCGATCAAATCACGGGTGGTATTTACTGCACGTGCACTTTCATTTGCCAGATTTCCGATTTCTCCTGCAACCACTGCGAAACCTCTTCCGGCTTCCCCTGCACGGGCTGCTTCAATAGAAGCATTCAAAGACAACAGATTAGTCTGTTCTGCAATATCTTCAATGGTCTTGATAATGCCTACAACCTTCTGAGAAGATTCATGAATCTTATCCATAGCCTCACGCATCTGATTCATCTGGTGCTGACTTTCTTCCATCATTGCAGTTACTTCTTTTGTATGTTCTGCTGATTTTTCAGAATCATTTTTATTTTCTTCTACCTGATCGGCTACAGTCGTTGCAGTTGCTAACAATTCTTCTACTGCTGCTGCCTGAGATTCAGAACCTTCAGCCAATCCCTGCGCTGCTTTAGCCAAATCATCAGAACCTACAGAAACCTGATTTGCTGTTTCAGCAATGTTAGTCATAACATCATTCATGGAATCTGAAATGTGAATCAATGCTTCTTTTACTTTCTGGAATTCGCCAATGTAAGCATGTTTTAACTGAATTGCCAGTTTACCATTTGCCATACTAGCCAGAACTTCCGAAATTTCATCAATATAATCTATGTACTCTTTCAATCGGTTAACAGTTTTTTCAATGGATCGTCCCAAATCTCCGACTTCGTCTTCGGATTCCACATTAATTGAAACATCCAGATTTCCCTCTGCTAACTGTAATGCTGTTTCATTTAACTCAATCAACGGTTTTACAATCTTAGCAGAAATTCTTCTTACAGTTAATATAACAAAAACGAAACCTAATGCAAAAATAAAGGACAGCATAAGAAGTGAGTTCACTAAAGTAGAGTAATACTGCCCCTGTGGAATACAGCTGATTGCCAGGAATCCTGTCTCTCCAATCGGAGTAATATATCCATACTTCACTTCCCCATCTACCGTATATTTGAGCATTTGAGCACTTTTACTTTCAATGGCGGTAATAACGTTCTGCGTAATATTCATATCCTGAATATTAGTTCCCATCAAATCTGTATTTGGATGATATATAAAAGCTCCGGAACCGGTCAGTAACATTACATAACCCTTTTCCCCGATTTTATAATTATCCATAAGCTTCATAATAGACTCTAAAGATACATCCATTCCAGAGATACCTACAGCACCACCCATGGCATTTTTAACAGGAGTTGCCACACTTAAGACACTCTGACCGGTAGCTTCATCTATATAGGGATCTGTAAGTACAGTTTTTCCTGTCTTAGTACATTCAAACCACGGACGGGTAGTTACATCAAAATCCGCCCCCGTTGTATATCTGTCAGACATAGTAGCTACGTTGGCATCAATATCTGCAATCCATGTAGCAAGAACATTAGAATCGTCCAAACGCTTGGTTTCCAACAGATTGTTCAATACGGTACTATACTTAATATTAGCAGTAATACTCTGTCCTTCTCCTGTCGTATTAATAATCGTTTTAATTTCCGTATTGACCGCCTGCTGCTCTACCATTCTCTCGAACGGACCAAAAAAGTTCTCCAGCTGCAATGCTGCCGATTCGGACTCTAATTTTAATTCTGTATCATTGGCAGTCATGACCATACTTCGAACAATTAATATTGAAACTACCGCAATCACCGCTAACACTACAGTTACACTAATCCCTGTCTGAATCTGAATTTGTGCCCCAATCCCCTTTTTATTTTTTGGTTTCACTTTGTTCTTAGATTCTGTTTTTACTTTTTTCGCCATAATTTTCTTCCCCCGATCCTCTTTTTCTTTTATACTGTTAATCAAAATTCTCAAGTCGTATTATTATTTATTTTAACACTTTTATCCAATAAAATCTATATATTCTACTATTTTATCCATGTTTTGTTTCTAAATTGTTAAATTTACATTTTTCTCTTTTTCATTTCATATTTGTATCAAAAAGCTTTTCCCCTCCGTCGCTGTAAGTAATTTTCCCATCTATTCCAATCCAAATTGCTTTGGCATTACTCTCT
>CAZSBV010000251.1:0-3025 GCA_964605105.1 uncultured Lachnospiraceae bacterium
AAAAAAGAATGGAAAGCAATGTGAACCGGCCGGGGAACTAAATATTTCTATGCCAATAACTTAAGGCGAGAAAATCAAAATTTCAGGAAAAGAAATGAGAAGAACTTTGAGAAAATCAAAATTTCTGGAGAAGAAATGACAAATGTTTTGAGATAAGAGAAGAGGAGGCAGAACTATGTTTATAGAATATATAGATAATAAAATAGCGGATTTAAAAAACGAGGAAATCCAATTAAAAAACTCCGACAGAAACGATGAAGCGAATCTTACAAAAATAAAAATTAATATATGTGAAATTTGCAAAACACTGTATAATGTATCCAAGAAAGAACCCAATGGACAAAATGCAAAGGAATTCTATTTGCAAAGAATAGAAAAATTATCTTCTGAATGGAAGGTTTCGGGTGAGAAGGCACTGGAGTTCGGAGATATTGAAAAAGTGGTTATAGAAGAAATCAAACTTGATATTTTGGATGAGATAAAAGGAAAATTTCTTGAGTTTTGTTAAGCGAATAAAAATGCAAAGGAAGTTTGTAAAATCATGACAGAAGCAGATGCAATTAAACTATTTAAATGTTTGGCGGATAAATCGAGATTACAGATTTTAAAGTCATTGATGCAAGAAGATATGTATGTGGAGCGATTGGCTGAGAGATTAGGCTTAACTGCTGCGACCATATCTTTTCATTTGAAAAAATTGGAAGACGCAAAGGCTGTAACTTCTTATAAGGATCAGTATTATACGATGTATACCATCTGTAGAGATGTGTTCATGACAAGTATTATTGATATTATAAGGGAAGAGGCAGAAGAAATTGATGAACAGATGCAAAGAGAAGAGGAATACCGAAAAAAGGTAATTAAAAATTTCTTTGAGTATGGAAAATTAAAAACCATTCCTGCCCAGCGTAAGAAGAAACGTATCTGTCTGGAAGAAATGGCAAAAGCTTTTGAGATTGGTAAGCAGTATGAAGAGGCGGAAGTGAATGCTATTATTCAAAAGTTTCATGAAGACTATTGTACTCTCAGGAGAGATATGGTGGACGAAGGAATTATTAATAGGGATAAGAATATCTATATAAGAAGAGGGTAATGCGCAAAAATGACCAGAAGAAAGAAATAGAGAAAAACTAAAAAATCCTGATAAAAAGCATAAAAAATTTGTCAAAAATTCCTTTTGAAAAATACATAAAGAGTGGATATAATGAATTTACAACGTGTAGCACACAAGCGTAATTCCGGTTGCGTATTGTGCTACACGTTTATTTTTTTGCGTAAAATTAAAGAAAGGAAAGGTGAATCCAATGGAAAATTCTAATCAGTTTTTGGGGACAGAGCGTATTAGCAAATTGATGAAGCAATATGCTATTCCCTGCATTGTTTCTCTTCTGGTAGGCGCTTTGTATAATATCGTTGACCAGATTTTTATTGCCAATGCCAGTTATCTCGGATCTTATGGCAATGCGGCAAACACAGTTGTATTTCCATTGACTGTTGTTGCATTGGCTGTTGCCGTTATGATTGGTGATGGTTGCTGTGCTTTTGTTAGCATCAGTCTCGGTAGAAATGATGCATGTACAGCAAAGAAAAGTGTAGGGAATTCTGTAATCATGACAATAATCAGCAGTTTGATTTTGACAGTCATATATTTGATTTTTGCTGAAAAAATTATAGCTATGTTCGGAGGTACGGTTAATGCAGAGACCTTCCAATATTCCAAAGAATATTTCTTTTATATTTCTTTGGGAATACCGTTCTATATGTTCGGTCAGGCGATGAATCCGATTATTCGTGCAGACGGAAATCCAAAATTTGCAATGTTTTCCACTGTAGTTGGTGCAGTAATTAATATTATTCTTGATCCTATTTTCATTTTTGTATTTAAATGGGGAATGATGGGAGCAGCTGTTGCGACTGTTATCGGTCAGATTGTCACTGCCATTCTGGCAATCTGGTATTTGGTAAATATGAAAATTATCAAGCCTGTCAAGGAGGATTATAAGCTGACTGGTACAATTTGCAGCCAAACGTTGATTCTTGGTGTGACCAGTTTTCTCTCTCAGATTAGCTTGGTGGCAGCTATGGCAGCAATCAATAATATGTTGCGCAAGTATGGTGCTATGGATGCGATTTTCGGTCAGGAACAGTATGCACAGATTCCTATGGCAGTTGTTGGTATTGTTATGAAGTTCTTCCAGATTGTTATTTCGATTGTTGTAGGTATGGCAGCCGGTTGTATTCCGATTGTCGGTTTTAATATGGGGGCAGGACGAAAATCTCGTGTCAAAGAGCTTTTCACAAAACTTCTCATTGCTGAAGCATCTGTTGGTGCTGTGGCACTGATTTTAGTTGAATTCTTTCCACAGCAGCTTATCAATATTTTTGGGGCAGCAAACGAAAGTGTTTACTACACAGAATTTGCGATTAAAGCATTCCGAATCTATTTGTGTATGATAATTTTTGCCTGTGTTAACAAGGCGTGTTTTATCTTTTTGCAAGCAATGGGCAAGGCAGCGGCTTCTACTGCATTATCTATGATTCGTGAAATTGTGTTTGGGGTTGGTTTTGCACTTTTACTTCCTGTATTCTTTGGGTTAGATGGTGTTCTGTATTCCATGCCTGTTTCGGATACTTTGACGTTCCTGATTGCTGTATTTTTAATTCGTGGAACCTATAAACAGTTGAATGAGAATAACAGATGAAAAATTGGGCATCGATGAATGGGTAAATATCATTGCTTCTGTGTATGGTGTTTCTCAATGAAGAAAAATCCAAGCAAATCAAGCATTTGCACTTGATTTTCCCTAAAGTTAATGCTATACTTAGCACAATCTAATATGTAACGTACATTAGAGTGGACCGAACAAGTCCACTCTTTTTGTTACTAATGATGTAAAGGAATAAGCCTGCATACGTCGGTGCATTCCTTACAATCAAATTGGAAAACAAAAACTGAATAAAGAAAGGAATAGGTGACAGAATGTCCCGACGCGAGACATATGAAACCAGAACAGAAGAACTGCTT
>CAZSBV010000252.1:0-3023 GCA_964605105.1 uncultured Lachnospiraceae bacterium
TTTTGGACAAATAGACATCGTTACACCTCCTTACAACAATTCTATTTGAAGAAAATGACTTTATCATTTCCTTAAATTCATATATTTTGTGTTATGGTAATGTTTTCTATACCACACTTGGATTATTATACATACTTGATATTACTTTGTCAATATTCTTTTTTACATTTTTTTGCAATTTTCAGAATGTTTTTAATAGTCATTCTATTGTGCACCATTAAAAATGTCCATTAAATTAGCAAAACGAACATCCGGAACAAAATCATCACATTCACAGTTTCCTTCATTTAGATTTTGTCCACATTTCTTGCAGATTCCTTTACAATCCTCGTCACAAAGAATTTTACTTGGCCATGAAAGCTGTAATTCCTCCAACAAAAGAGAGTTTACATCTAATTCATAATCATTTACAAAATGTTGATCTTCTTTTATATCTTCATCTGTTATTAATTCCGGTGCGAGAACTTCTCTTTCGAAATCAAGTGTGACCTTTGTATCCACAGATTTTAAACAGCGGTCACAGGGCAGAACAAATTCTAATAAAGCCTTTCCTTTAATGAGAGCTTTCCCTTTTCCTATATTTATTAATGTTAATTCAATTTCAGGAGAATTCAGGATTTTTTCATTCTGAAATTCTTCGAATGGAAACGGCATTGTTACTTCTTCTCTTTTATTTTCCTGATTAAAGATATCTGTTAAGTTCATGTCATCCTCCATTAAGCATAAATTCGCAGAGTAGAAGTTGTTTCTACTCTGCGATGTACATTACTTCTTGTTTTAATATTATAGCTATTTTACTAAAGCATATGTGTCTCTGGCAATCATTAATTCTTCGTTTGTTGGAATTACCATTACTTTAGGACCATTTGCGTTAGCAGAAATTACCATATCTTCGCCACGTTTGCTATTTGCTTCTTCATCTAATTCAACACCTAAGTATCCTAAGTATTCACAAACAAATTTACGAACGAGAGGTGCATTTTCACCAACACCTGCTGTGAAACAGATTGCATCTACACCATTCATAGCTGCTGTATATGCACCGATATATTTTGCTACTCTGTAAGAGAATGTTTTAAGAGTTCTTGCTCCTACAACATCGCCTTCCTGATTATAAGCTGCTTCTAAATCTCTGAAGTCAGAAGATAATCCGCCGGATACACCATATACACCAGATTCTTTGTTAAGAACTTTCATGATATCATCGATAGATTTATTTTCTTTGTGAGCAATAAATTCGATGATTGCAGGGTCGATGTCACCACATCTTGTTCCCATGATAAGACCTTCCAATGGAGTAAGACCCATGGATGTATCTACGCTCTTTCCATTTTTCACTGCGGAAACAGATGAACCATTTCCTAAATGACAAACGATAACTTTACATTCTTCAGGAGTTTTACCAAGCATTTCTGCTGCTCTCTGAGATACATATAAATGGCTTGTACCATGGAATCCGTAACGACGGATTTTGTATTTTTCATAGTATTCATATGGAAGACCATACAGATATGCTTCTTCAGGCATTGTCTGATGGAATGCTGTATCAAAAATACCAGCCATAGGAACGTTTGGCATAAGTTTTCTACAAGCATCAATACCAATTAAGTTTGCTGGGTTGTGAAGAGGAGCTAAATCATTACATTCTTTGATCGCTTCGATAACTTCATCTGTAATTACTGTAGAGCATGCGAATTTTTCTCCACCATGTACTAAACGATGTCCTACTGCGTTGATTTCATCCAAACTCTTAACTACACCATAATTTTCATTACATAAAGCATCTAATACCATCTGTACAGCTTTTGTATGATCTGGCATATCTTCTTCAAGAGTAACTTTTTCTCCGTTTGTTGGAGAATATACTAATCTACTTCCTTCGATTCCAATTCTTTCGCATAAACCTTTTGCGATTAAGTTTTCTGTCTCTGCATCAATAAGCTGGAATTTCAAAGATGAACTTCCGCAGTTGATAACTAATACATTCATTGCTTCTGCTCCTTTCAAATCTAAAAATACATTATAAATATTTATACTAACTGTGCCTGTACAGCTGTTAATGCAACTACACCAACGATATCTTCTGCACTACAACCACGAGATAAATCATTAACCGGTTTAGCCATACCCTGAAGCATTGGACCATATGCTTCTGCTTTTGCAAGTCTCTGAACTAATTTGTATCCGATGTTACCACAGTCTAAGTTAGGGAAAATTAATACGTTAGCTTTTCCTGCAACGTCACTTCCGGGTGCTTTGGATTTCGCAACTGATGGAACTAAAGCAGCGTCTGCCTGTAATTCACCATCAATTGTAAGACCAGGATACTGTTCATGAGCGATTCTTGTAGCTTCTGCTACTTTATCAACTAATGGATGTTTTGCACTACCTTTTGTAGAATGGCTAAGCATAGCTACGATTGGTTTTGCGCCAACTAACTGTTTGAAACTCTTAGCAGAAGAATCTGCGATTGCTGCTAATTCTTCTGAATTTGGATTCTGGTTAAGACCACAGTCCGCGAAAAGGAATGTACCATTTTCGCCCATTGTACAATTTGGAACATCCATAATAAAGAAACCGGATACTAATTTAGCACCAGGTGCTGTTTTTAAAATCTGAAGAGATGGTCTTAATACATCTGCGGTCGCATGACATGCACCTGCAACCATACCATCTGCATCATTAGCTTTAACCATAACTACACCAAAAGTAAGATAATCACTTAAAAGGATTTCTCTAGCTGTGTCCATAGTCATACCTTTTGATTTTCTTGTTTCATATAAAAGAGTAACGTACTCTTCTAATTTATCACAACATTTTGGATCTACTACTTTAACCCCTGTAAGATCAACTTCCAACCATCCGGCACCGTCCATGATCTTTTCTTCATTACCAACCATGATAATGTTTGCGAGACCTTCTTCCATAATTTGCGCAGCCGCAATTAAGGTTCTCTTATCATTTGTTTCAGGTAATACGATTGTTTTTTTGTCTTGTCTTGCTTTGTCCTTGATTAACTCTAT
>CAZSBV010000253.1:0-3012 GCA_964605105.1 uncultured Lachnospiraceae bacterium
GTAAAATATTGGTATAACACATTTCGTACTGGATAGTAATTCCAAGAAAATCAAAGTCTTTGATAGGGTCTTGGGATTCCAGTGCAAATAGTGGAATATTCTTTTCTCGCATGATTTTATCTAAATCAACCCAAGGGGAATATACTCGTTCACACCAAACATCTTCCCATTGGTTAAACATATCATATAAAATTTGGATTCCCAAATGGGACATTCCAATCTCGTACACATCGGGGAAACACATAGCAAAACGAACAGCCACGTCCGGGTTGCCCGCTTTATTTACAGCATTCACTTCATTCCCGATATATCTGGCAGGTTTTTCCACCTGCATCAAAATTTCATCACTAAGCGCTAATTTATATTCTTTCATAATTATTCAGTACCTTCATAATTAAGGCAAAAATCCATTTGAAATTGTTTTCAACAATGGGATTTTTGCCCTTTATCATTATTTTACGGACTCAGCAGTAAATGCTTCGTCCTACATAGAATAGTTAGATTTTTTATTCTACAACTACAACGCCATCTTCTTTTATTGTAATTGTCATTCCTGTTTTTACATATTCTAAGAAATCATCTCCAAGAGAATCGATTACCGGCATCTTTGTATTTTCACCTTCCAACCAAACGTCTGCTAAAATAACTCCTGCACCTGCAAGAGAGTCGATTGGTTTGGAAAATAACATACATGCAGGCTGTCTTCCCATGGAACATGCACAGTATAAAACCAATCCTCCGGTAGTAGAACCGATGGTCTGTGGCAGACAAAGAGCTTTTCCCGCCATCTGATGGTTATAAAGATCTGCATTATTCTGGTCACCACAAGTTGCCTGTTTGTCACCAAACTGTAATGCTTTCTGGAAAGAAGCTAAGGTATTTAAACCGCCATGGGATACCAGTGCTTCTGCTTTTACCTGTCCCGGAGCAACTACTCTTCCTTTAAATTCTTTCATCTCAGCCCACTCCTTTCGTAATCTGTTTCAAAATCTCATCATCTGTATAGTAACGAGCTGTTGTATAAGTACGAAGCTTATTAGAGGATGTAATTACCGGCATTTTACCGCATAATGGGTTATTCATATACATCAATGGACAAATGTAAGATACAATTACTCCTGTTGCTTTCAAGCGGGCTGCATAAGGTGTTTTCTCAAACTCCTTAATAACTGCTGGAGACGCAGTAAATACGGTAGGAATCAAAACTTTCTTGTTTCCTGCTTCTTTCAAACCATTTTCTACTTTGTCTGTCCATGTCTTTAACTGTTCTAAACTCATATGAGGACATCCCATAAAGCAAAGTTTTGGCTTGGCATCTTTATTTTTCCAGATGACAGGATAATTGTCATATACACGCTGTAATTCTGCATCATCAATCACATATACTTTGGCATCAGGAGTAATTAATTTTTCTCTCTGTTCTACTGCATCCGGGGTGAGATTTTCTACATGATATAAACCTACCGCGCCGTTGGAAGCTGTAGCCGCACCAAAGTCTTTTAAATAAGTGCACGCTGCATCGTCAAGTTCAGTTCCTAACCACTTGTCAAGTCCTTTGATATAAGGAACATCTTCCATAACTTTCATACCAATAGCGGAACCAAGAAGCTGTGCTTCCGGTTTCTTAGTAGTTTTGACTTCAACGATCCATGTAGCTTTTCTTCCTTCATCAGTTACCAAACCAAAATAAGGAACATAACCAACGATAGACTGCATAATATCGATAATACCTGAGTTACGATTACATCTTGCACCTAAAACAGAGTTCGCATACACTACTGCAGATGATTCCGCCCAGCTTAACACTTCTCCTTTGGCAGGTTTATTACCTACTTCATCCATGTAGCATGTACAAGTGAAAGCATCTTTATCCATTAACCCAAGTTTCTGAAGCTGCCCCTCATAGAAATCCTGTTTTGAATACATGATCTTATTAAAAATAAGGTCCTGCAAAAAGTTCTTTGGTACATTTGGATCACAAGGTCTTGGATCCACAGAGAATTTCTGCTGTGAAACCACACCATCATCAATTAATTTATTCATTAAATCATATACCGGTCCCAAAGCTTTCAGACCAAATGAGGTAACCAAATGATTATATTTACTTGTTACAGGAACCAATTTTTCTGCGCCAAAGAGTTCACCGTAACGAACTACGGATTCCATAACTTTTGCCATAGTTTCGCCTTTGGAACCATTTAATATGGCCTGCTGTTCTTCTGTTAAAAACATAGTGTTTCCTCCTTAAAGTTTCATCGCAACATCCCATGCACTCCAGATAACAGTACGTAAGTTACCTACCTGTTTTGCATCACCGATTACATGAACGTGTTTTGATTTTTCAAATGCAGGTGTAGAGATATATCCAACAGAAACAATTACATTGTCTGCTTTTACTTCTGTTTCTTTACCGTTCTTATCTTTAATGATTACACTGCCGTCTTGGATTTCTTTTACGCTTGTTTCCAAATAAGTAGGAACTTTGTTAGCGTTAAAGAAGTCACGTAAATAGCTGGAGTTAGCAAGACATACCCCGTCTGCAACGATTAAGTCATGCTTTGCTTCTACAACTACAGGTTTCTTACCGTCTAAGTATAATTCATAAGCGATTTCACAACCTGTTAAACCACCACCGATAACAACTACGTTTTCACCGATACGCTCTTTATCGCCTAATAAGAAATCAACTGCTTCCAAAGCTTTTTCTACTCCCGGAATTGGAAGTTTTCTTGCCTTAGCACCTGTTGCCACAATTACTTCATCAGCATTTAAGGATTCTAATGATTTTACTTCTGTATTTAACTTGATTTCAATAGGGTATTTCTGGATTTCTCTTTCATACCATGTAATCAACATCTTATCTTTTTCTTTGTAAGATGGAGCTGCTGCTGCAACAAAAATACCACCCAAGCGGTCTGATTTTTCATAAAGTGTTACGCTATGTCCACGTTTTGCGAGGACGATAGCTGCTTCCATACCACCGATACCACCACCGATAACAGCGATTTTCTT
>CAZSBV010000254.1:0-3011 GCA_964605105.1 uncultured Lachnospiraceae bacterium
AGTAGCGCTTGAGGAAGGGATTGAGGTTCATGAACCAGATAGTCTGAATGATTATTCCGGTCAATTTAAACTGAGAATACCACGTAGCCTGCACAGAACATTGGCTGAACATTCTCAGAGAGAAGGCGTTAGTATGAATCAATATTGTGTATATCTTCTTTCGAAAAACGATGCGGTGTATTCAAAATAGGAATTATGAAAGCGTGGATAAAGTTATAAGTTATGGCACTTGCCGAGTTCGAATAATAAACATATCCCAAGGCACTCCCGATCATCCTGAAAAATTAAATCATTATTTGTAGCACTAATAAGCTGCTCACCAAGCATCACAGAAAGCTGGTGGGCAGTTTATTTTTTGCATAACAGTATGAACCAAGCAGAGATATGACATCTCAATTTGGCCGTAATAAATTTTTGAACAAATTTTAAATTACCGATTGACAAGGTAGGTAAGCAGAGTTATACTTCAAATACCTACTAAAGAGGTAGGCAATAAGAAAGGCAAATATCATGGGATTTTATTTTGAAAAACTCGTAAGAGAAAACTATCGTTTTGGGCGAATGTGTTGGTGTTTGATGATTTCAACCTTCTTAGGACATATACAGTAAATGTATGTGCCTGTTGAAAAAGTTACAACTAAATACATATAACATTTGAAAACGAAAGGAAACTTATTATGAGCGAATATAAATTTGAAACATTACAATTACATGTAGGACAGGAAAATCCAGACCCGGCAACGGATGCACGTGCCGTACCAATCTATGCAACAACTTCTTATGTATTTCATAATTGCGAACATGCGACTGCACGTTTCAGTCTTGCAGATGCGGGCAACATTTATGGCAGACTTACTAACTCCACACAGGATGTACTTGAGTCACGTGTGGCAGCTTTAGAAGGCGGCGTAGCAGCATTAGCTCTTGCTTCCGGTGCAGCAGCAATTACATACACTTTGGAAGCACTTGGCCAGAACGGCGGACATTTTGTGGCACAGAAGACAATTTATGGTGGAAGTTATAACTTACTGGCGCACACACTTCCCAACTTTGGTATCACAGCTACTTTTGTGAATATTCATGATCTGGCAGAGGTGGAAGCAGCAATTCAGGATAACACCAGAGCAATCTATATTGAAACTCTTGGTAATCCGAACAGCGATATTCCTGATATTGATGCCTTGGCAGAACTTGCACATAAGTATGGTTTACCGCTGGTTGTAGACAATACCTTTGGTACACCTTATCTTATTCGTCCCATTGAACATGGTGCAGATATTGTGGTACATTCTGCGACTAAGTTTCTTGGAGGTCACGGTACTACTCTCGGTGGAATCATTGTAGATTCCGGTAAGTTTGACTGGGCAGCTTCCGGCAAATATCCGGCAATTGCTGAACCTAATCCAAGCTACCACGGAGTATCCTTTGTGAAGGCAGTGGGACCGGCAGCATTTGTAACTTATATCCGTGCAATTTTGCTTCGTGATACCGGTGCAACCATTTCTCCTTTTGCAGCGTTCCTCCTTTTACAGGGGATTGAAACTTTGTCTCTTCGTCTGGAACGTCATGCGGAAAACACGAAAAGGATAGTGGAATTTCTTGTAAACCATCCGCAGGTTGATAAGGTAAATCATCCATCTTTGGAAGATCATCCAGACCATGCGTTATATCAGAAATATTTTCCAAACGGAGGAGGTTCCATTTTTACTTTTGAAATCAAGGGTGGCATAAAAGAGGCACATAAGTTCATTGACAGTTTAAAGATTTTCTCACTGCTTGCTAATGTAGCAGATGCAAAGAGCCTTGTAATTCATCCGGCAACCACCACCCACAGCCAGCTTACGGAAGAAGAATTGGAAGATCAGGGAATCAAACCTAACACCATTAGACTTTCTATTGGTATTGAGCATATAGATGATATTATAGCAGACCTTGAAAACGGTTTTGCAGCAGTAAAGGAGAACTAAGTTATGTCAAATATTTATACATCCGCAGATCAACTCATTGGAAAGACTCCCCTTTTAGAGCTGACGCATATCGAAAAAGCACTGGGATTGGAAGCAAGAATCCTTGCTAAATTGGAATATTTTAATCCCGCAGGTTCTGTCAAGGACAGAATTGCTAAGGCAATGATTGATGAAGCAGAAGCAGCCGGAAAACTGAAAAGCGATTCTGTTATTATAGAACCTACTTCTGGGAATACGGGTATTGGCCTTGCAGCGGTAGCAGCAGCGCGAGGTTACAGAATTATTATCGTAATGCCTGAAACTATGTCTGTGGAACGCAGACAGCTTATGAAGGCATATGGCGCAGAACTGGTTCTGACCGAAGGCGCAAAAGGCATGAAAGGTGCCATTGCAAAAGCAGAAGAACTGGCAAGCGAGATACCAAACAGTTTCCTTCCGGGACAGTTCGTGAATCCAGCCAATCCAAAGGCGCATAGGGAGAATACCGGTCCTGAAATTTATGAAGATACAGATGGAAATGTGGATATCTTTGTTGCAGGCGTAGGTACAGGTGGTACAGTTACAGGTGTTGGTGAATATCTGAAATCCCAGAATCCTTCTATTAAGGTTGTGGCAGTAGAGCCGGCCGCATCTGCGGTACTTTCTACCGGCATAGCAGGTCCACATAAGATTCAGGGAATCGGAGCTGGGTTTGTTCCTGAGGTTTTGAATACGGGAATTTACGATGAAATTATTCCTGTTGCTAATGAAGATGCGTTTGCCACCGGAAAACTGATAGGAAAAAGTGAAGGAGTTCTCGTAGGTATTTCCTCCGGTGCAGCTGCTTTTGCGGCTATTGAATTGGCGAAACGACATGAAAATAAAGGAAAGACCATTGTTGTTCTTCTGCCGGATACCGGAGACAGATATTTGTCTACATCGCTTTTTGCAGAATAAGTGTGAACTGGAAGAATTAAGAAACTGTTGCTGGGGTAATCATTACCCTTGCAGAAAATGCGGTGCGAATGTTAAAGAAGCATAAATAAGTGATAAGCCCTTGGAAAT
>CAZSBV010000255.1:0-3009 GCA_964605105.1 uncultured Lachnospiraceae bacterium
AAAGAGATTATCGTGAAAAATGGGGATATGAATTGGCATATCTCTATCACAGAATTGGTCTTGGCACCAAATGTGTGGAAGAATGTGATGAATTGATTCTTTGGTTCAGTGACGGGAAATATGTCAAAAAAGCCATGGAATTAAAAATGCTTCATGAGCCTTTAACAGCGGCACAGGAAGCAAGTTATAATGCTTTTATCGGTAAAAATGCAGAGCTTCCGAAGGCGGAACCTGTAATAGATAAACCAATTGAAGATCAAATTAAAGAACCATCCGTAAATGTGGGACAGTATGACACTATCAATCTTCAAAAAGCTTTGGCAGAAAGCATGAAAGAAGTGTTAAGTCCGGTAGTTGGAGATTCCGTAATAGAAAAAGAAGAAGAATCGGAAGGTCTCGGAGAGGTGACCAGTCAGATTATGGCACCTATGTTCCAGGATACTTCTGAAATGAAAGAAATTTATTTTGAAGATAACACAGGAGAAATGGTTCCGCCACCCGCACAGATGGAAGAAATTATCATCAAAGATGTGGTGGAAGAAGTTGTAAGCGAACCGGTTGCAGAAGAGCCGGAAGCAATGGTAGAGGAACCGGTAGTGCAGGATGCGGTGATAGAACCTACGGTGAAAGAAGCCGTAGCTGCACCGAAAGAAGCTCCGGTAAAAGAGATTGTGGTAGAAAAACCGGTAGTACCGGAAGTTGAAGAGATTGCGATACCGGCTATGGCGGAAGCAAAAATAGTGAAAGAGGAAGAGAAACCTCAGGGAAAAATAACTTCAACAGAGCCTAAGAAAATAGAGATTTCTTTAAGTGGCATTCCTTATGAAGTTCCAAACGATGCTACAAAAGAGATTCCTTCCATTAGAGAAATCATGGGACGTCCTTTAGTACCTCCGGTGGAAAGTGTCCCGGTAAAACCACAAGTCAAATATACAGAAGATGGAATTCCGACGACTATGGCAGATATGCTTTCTCAGGAATATGATGGGCAGATCGGACTGGTAGTGGAAGAAGGCAGTAAAGTAGAAAGACAGATTACAGGACAGATGAACATTGATGAGGTCCTGGAAGAGTGGGAAAAGACTAAGAGAGAGTACGAAGAGAAGAGTAAGGCCAAACGTTCCCAGAGAGTTCTGGAACAGACTGGTAGTATGTTTACAGAATTTGAGGAGAAGGTTAGAGACGGAATTTTAGAACAGCTCCAGAAAGAGCAGCATCTGGTGGAAGAAAATAAAGTGGAATCGGAAGTTACAACAGAAGCAGTAATGCAGCCGGAAAATAAAGCTGAGAAAGAAGTTGTAACAGAAGAAAATGAAGTTATAGAAATAACTCAGCCGGAACCGGAAGAACAGCCAAAAGGGGAAGAAGAGATAATATCAGAAGAACTGTCGCAAGAAGAAGCTGATATTATAGAGGAAATAAAAAGTACCTACACCAATCTGGGAAATACTGCTGCGATAGAAAAATTAATTCTTGAAGAGGAAGCACAAGAAGAAGTAACACAGCCGAAGGAAAATGCCGAAGATGTAGCAGAACCGGAAGAGACCTTGCGTAAGATTCAGCAGGCACAAGAAGAAGTCCGTGAGTTAAGTGAAGAAGAAAAAGCACTCTTTGCTCCGTTTATTCAGACCAAAGGTGCCAGAAGAAGATTCATGAAAGCTTTGGATTTAATCAGTCTGGCAGCGTATACAGGAAATGTAATTGTTACAGGTGAAGCTGATTCGGATACTTTAAAATTGGCAAAAAATATTATGAAAGATATTCAGTTGACAGATGCCAATTTCTCAGGTGTGATTGCAAAGGTGTCAGGAGCTTCTTTAAATAGCAAGAGTGTAGAAGGTACAATTGCTAAATTGAATAACGGCGGTCTTATCATTGAAAAAGCCAGTGGAATGAACAGTCAGGCCGTGATGAAACTTTTGAAAGCATTAAATCAGGAAAAAACGGGTATCGTAGTTATTTTGGAAGATACCAAAAAAGCAATGAAACGTATGTTGGCGGCATATCCGTCCATGAGTACGTTCTTTAATGCCCGTATTGAGGTGGAAGAATTAAATAATGATGCGTTAGCAGCTTACGGAAGACAGTATGCAGCACATATGGAATATTCCATCGATGAATTGGGGATGTTGGCTCTTCAGACTCTGATTGAAGACCGACAAACAAGTGACCATATTGTAACGGTTGCAGAAGTAAGAGAATTGGTAGATGAAGCTATTGAAAGCGCAAATCGTAAAACCATCGGCCATTTCTTCGATATTATTTTAGGCAAACGATACGATGATGAAGATATGATAATCTTAAGAGAAAAAGATTTTAATTAAAAAATGGGGGATTAAGCAATGGCAGTAAAAACAACCAAAGGAACTAAAAAAGCAGCGGAAACAAAAACTGTAAAAACTGCAAAGACAGCACAGCCGGAATCTGTATTCATTTCTAAAGATGATGAATACTTATTTGCCCAGGGTACACATTATGACATTTACAAAAAACTCGGGGCACATGTATCTGTAGAGAACGGTAAAAAAGGTATTTACTTTGCTGTATGGGCACCAAACGCACAGAGAGTTCATGTAATTGGAGATTTCAACGGATGGAATGAAGGCAGTCATGAATTAAGACGTTTAGGACCGGGGGGTATTCATGCATTATTTGTACCGGACCTTGGAGTAGGTGAATTATACAAATATGTAATTACAACACCGGATGGTAGAAAATTATACAAATCAGACCCATATGCTAACTGGGCTGAGTTCAGACCGGGTACAGCATCCAGAACTGCCGATCTTAGCAATATTAAATGGACGGATAGTGCTTGGATGGAAGCGCGTGACAAAAAAGATATGAATAAAGAACCGGTAGCAATTTATGAATGTCACATCGGTTCCTGGATGAAACATCCTGATACAGAAGATGGTTACTATAACTATCGTGAATTTGCAGATCGAATGGTAGAATACTTAAAAGAAATGAAATATACCCACGTAGAATTAATGGGTATTGCAGAAC
>CAZSBV010000256.1:0-2996 GCA_964605105.1 uncultured Lachnospiraceae bacterium
AAAATATCATTCCACCGGCAGAAATCCAGAATGCCATGGAAAAACAGATGAAAGCGGAGCGTGAAAGACGTGAAGCTGTAACCCGTGCTGAAGGTGAGAAGAAAGCAAGCATCACAGTAGCAGAAGGACAGAAAGAAGCGGCGATTCTGGAAGCAGAAGCAGCAAAAGAAGCAGCGATTCTTCGTGCAGAAGCAGAAAAAGAAAGCTTGATCCGTAAGGCAGAAGGTGAAGCTATGGCTATCTTAAAAGTACAGCAGGCAACTGCAGATGGTTTGAGAATGATCAAAGAAGCCGGAATGGATGAAGCAGTTCTTAAATTAAAGAGTCTGGAAGCATTTGAAAAAGCAGCAGACGGTCAGGCAACCAAGATTATCATTCCTTCCGATATTCAGAATATGGCAGGATTGACAACCAGTATTAAAGAGGTTTTAACAAAATAAAGTAACGGTTCAGCTATGCTGTGGATTTGCGGGCATGGATGAACTGAAGAAAGAGGCGGGAAAACATATGAATTTTAAGGGCAGACATTTTTTGAAATTATTAGACTATACTCAGGAGGAGATTTTATACTTACTGGATTTAGCAGCTAAGTTGAAAGAAAAGAAGAAAAAGGGCGAAAGAGTAGATGTTCTTCGTGGAAAGAACGTGGCACTCATCTTTGCAAAAACAAGTACCCGTACCCGTTGTTCTTTTGAAGTAGCAGCTCATGATTTGGGAATGGGAACTACTTATTTAGACCCAAGTGCATCTCAGATCGGCACCAAAGAAAGTATTGCAGATACTGCCAGAGTTCTGGGCAGAATGTTTGAAGGAATCGAATATCGTGGATATGGTCAGGAATTAGTAGATGAATTGGCACGTCATGCAGGAGTACCTGTATGGAATGGATTAACAGATGAATTTCATCCAACACAGATGTTGGCAGATTTGTTGACTATCAGAGAGCATTTGGGAAAAATCAAAGGTGTCCGCCTGGTCTATATGGGAGATGCACGCTTCAACATGGGGAATTCCTGGATGGTAACCTGTGCAAAAATGGGTATGCATTTTACTGCTTGTGCTCCAAAAGAATATTTCCCGGACCCTGCATTGGTAGCGCAGTGTGAAGCCATTGCCAAAGAAACCGGCGGAAGTATTACTTTAGAAGAAGATGTAACTAAGGGAACCACAGATAAAGACGTTGTATATACCGATGTCTGGGTATCTATGGGAGAACCTGCAGAAGTTTGGGAAACCAGAATTAAAGAATTATTACCTTATCAGGTAAATAGTAAAGTAATGGAAAATGCGGGAGAAAACGCAATCTTTATGCATTGCCTGCCGGCGTTCCATGATTTAAATACCGAAACCGGTATGAAGATTTCCAAACAGTTCGGTATCAATGAAATGGAAGTTACGGATGAAGTATTTGAGTCCAAAGCTTCCGTAGTATTTGATGAAGCAGAAAACAGAATGCATACCATTAAAGCCGTTATGGCAGCAACTCTGGGAGCAGAATTTGATGAAAACTAAGGTTTTAAGTCTACTTAGAACAAGTCGTGATTATATTTCAGGACAGGAATTATGTAAGCAGTTCGGGGTTTCCCGAACTGCTATTTGGAAAACTATAAATCAGTTAAAAGAAGATGGATATGAAATCGATGCAGTTACCAATAAAGGTTACAAATTGAAATCATATCCTGATATTTTAAATAAACATGAAATTGCAAGCCGCCTTCAGACGAAATGGGCAGGCAGAGAAGTGGTGTTCTTGGAAGAGACCGGCTCTACCAATGTAGAGGCAAGAATGCTGGCGGAGAAAAGTTTTCCTCATGGAACGTTGGTAGTAGCGAACAGTCAGACAGGTGGAAAAGGAAGAAGAGGACGCAATTGGCATACACCCAAAGGGAGTTCTATTGCCATGAGTCTTATTTTAAAACCTGAGTTGGAAGCAGAGTATGCGTCCATGCTGACTCTGGTGCAGGCTATGGCAGTTGCAAAAACTATTGAGGAAGTCTGTGGTCTAGAAGCACAGATTAAATGGCCTAATGATATTTTAGTAAATGAAAAAAAGGTATGTGGTATTTTAACAGAAATGAATCTGGAAATGACGGAGATTTCTTCTATAATTATAGGAACCGGAATCAATGTAAATCAGGAACAATTTCCGGAGGAAATTATGGATATTGCTACATCGTTAAAAATAGAAAAGAAAAGACCCCAGTCCAGAGCGGATTTGATTGAACGTATTTGTGAATTGTTTGAAGAATATTTTGACATGTTCATGGAGAATAAAGATTTATCCGGATTTCTGGAGGAGTATAATGCTCATTTAGTTAGCCTGGGACGGAAGGTAAAGGTTCTGGATCCAAAGGGAGAATTTACCGGTGAGGCATTGGGAATTAATCCACAAGGTGAATTAATGGTTAAAAAAGAGAATGGAGAAATCATTAATGTATATGCCGGTGAGGTTTCTGTCCGCGGGATTTATGGGTATGTTTAAGAGCAAGCAGTGTTTGGATGAAAGGAGCGTATGACGGATTCCTAAGTGAATGTGTTATAGGAATGATTATGGAAGAAAAGATCGTGCTCTGTGGAGCTAACGCATATGATAAAAAATATTACTTTAATCAGAAGTTTGATAAAATTCCTGACAGCATCAAAGATGAATTACATATCATCTGTGTGTTGTTTACAGAAGAAGTTGGCGGAATTATTACCTTTGCTTTTGATGAAGAGGGAACTTTGGTCATTGAGACCAATGCAGCGGATGAAGATTTTTATTACGATGAAATCAGCAGCGGTTTACTGGTAAGAGAGATTCGAAGAAAGAAACAGGAATTGTTTGAATCGTTAAGTCTTTATTATAAGGTTGTGGTTCTGGGAGAAGATATCAACAGTTTGTTGGAAGAATAGGATAGGAAAATGTCGAAATTAAAAATTGGAAATGTAGAATTAGAAAATCCTTTAGTTTTAGCACCCATGGCAGGAGTAACAGACCTGCCTTTTCGTTTATT
>CAZSBV010000257.1:0-2971 GCA_964605105.1 uncultured Lachnospiraceae bacterium
TCATTTAGCAGGGCTACAAGGATTCGAACCTTGAGATGACGGAGTCAGAGTCCGTTGCCTTACCGTTTGGCGATAGCCCTTTATTCAAGTGCTTTAGGTGTTTTCCCTGAGCACTTGATTATAATACTACATCTTTTTTCAAAATGCAAGTACTTTTTTAAATTTTTTTAAATATTTTTTATTTTTTTATACTTCAAAAATTAAATCTGCATAAGTTGGGAATGGCCAAACCTTTTTATCTACAATTACTTCCAACTTATCCGCCGGAATTCTTAAAGCTTCCATAGCTGTTTTCACTTCGTCTTTGTAGAAAAATGCCTGTTCTTTGCCCGGTTTCATAGCTCTTGCCTTTGCTTCAGCCTGCTGTAATTTGACCAAAGCTGCCTGCATTTCTTTTAAATGCCCATTTACTTTTTCAAGCAAATCTCTTTGTACAGTAGCATCCAGACCTGCTTTCGTTACAAGTACAACTGTCTCTGCTAATTCCTTCGTATAAGAAATCACCGCAGGAATAATCTGTTTGGATGCCATATCCATCATGGTAAGAGCTTCAATGTTAATAGTCTTTGCATAAGTTTCATATAAAATTTCCACGCGGGATTCTAACTCCGCTTTTGTGAAGATATGAAAACGTTCAAACAATTTAACTGCTTTTTCAGTTGTTAAAGTATCTACTGCTTCTACCATAGATGCAATGTTCGGAAGTCCTCTTCTTGCTGCTTCTTCCACCCATTCTTCTGAATAACCATTACCATTGAAAATAATTCTCTGGTGTTTTGTCATATATTCTTTGATCAGATCATGAACAGCTTTATCAAAATCTTTGGCTTTTTCCAAACGGTCCGCTGCTTCACAAAAAGCTTCTGCTACAATAGCATTTAAGGTAGTATTTGGACTTCCAATAGAGTCCTCACTTCCTACCATACGGAATTCAAATTTATTTCCGGTAAAAGCAAATGGAGAAGTACGGTTACGGTCTGTCGCATCTTTTACAAAATCCGGCAAAGTAGATACACCAGTCTTCATGACTCCGCCTTCAATACAGGTCTCAGCCACACCGGTCTCTACCAGCTGATTTACCACGTCTTCCAACTGTTCCCCTAAGAAAATAGAAATAATTGCAGGTGGTGCTTCATCTGCACCCAGACGATGATCATTTCCTACGTCCGAAGCACTTTGACGGAGTAAATCTGCATGCGTATCTACGGCTTTCATAATACAAGCCAGAATCAATAAGAACTGAATATTTTCATTTGGAGTATCCCCTGGATCTAACAGGTTGCTTCCGTTGTCTGTATTGATGGACCAGTTATTATGTTTACCGGAACCATTGATTCCCTCAAATGGTTTTTCATGTAACAGGCAACGAAGTCCATGTTTCCCTGCTACTCGCTTCATGGTTTCCATAACAATCTGATTATGGTCTGCTGCAATATTGGCCGTTTCATAAATCGGTGCCAACTCATGCTGCGCAGGTGCAGCCTCATTGTGCTGAGTCTTCGCCGTTACACCAAGCTTCCACAATTCTTCATTGAGTTCTTTCATGTAACCACCGATACGTTCACGGATAACACCAAAATAATGGTCATCCATTTCCTGTCCCTTGGGTGCCGGTGCTCCGAATAAAGTTCTTCCGGAGAAAATCAAATCTTCCCGCAGCATCGCTTTCTTCTGGTCTACCAGAAAATATTCCTGCTCTGCCCCTACAGATGCAATGACCTTAGTTGCTTCCGTATTTCCAAATAAATGTACAATTCTCAAAGCCTGCTCACTTAAGGCTTCCATGGAACGAAGTAAAGGAGTCTTTTTATCCAAAGCTTCTCCTGTATAAGAACAAAATGCAGTCGGTATGCAAAGAATCGGTCCTGTAGCCGCTTCTTTAATAAATGCCGGAGACGTAATATCCCACGCAGTATACCCTCTTGCTTCGAAAGTTGCACGAAGCCCTCCTGATGGGAAAGAAGATGCATCCGGTTCTCCCTTGATTAATTCTTTCCCGGAAAATTCCATGATCATTTTACCATCTTCATCCGGATGGGTGATAAAAGAATCATGTTTTTCTGCCGTAATCCCTGTCAATGGCTGGAACCAGTGAGAATAATGAGTTGCCCCTTTTTCTACTGCCCAGTCCTTCATTGCTTTTGCAATAATATCCGCTGTTGCCAGGGATAATTCGCCCCCCTGTTCCATAACTCTGACTACTTCTTTGTAAGCAGACTTCGGAAGACGGGCTTTCATTTTTCCCATAGTAAATACATTTTCAGCGAAAATATTTTCTACATTAATCAATTCTTTCATAATTTCCTCATCTTTTCGATTGCTTCAACTAATACAATCAACTTTTCTTTTGTCTCTCATCTGACAGAATACTATTTTTCATTCGCCACGCGTAAAATATCATAAACATCCGGCTTTTTGTCAAGCTGTAAATAAATCACCTGCTTCGGATGCGGACAACTTTCGATTGCTTCACCATCTTCATTCAGCATAGCCAATACTTTTGTTTCTACGTTGTCACCGTTTGGCTTCATAATTTCAATGACATCACCTACAGAGAATTTATTTCTCTGTTCAATACGGGCAAATCCTCTTTCATCGATTTCACCTACAATACCAAGATAAATATATTCATTGATATAAGTATTGCTGTCATAAATCTGTGTATTTTCATCCGGCTTTCCAAAATAAAATCCGGTCGTAAACTGACGATAAGTACATTTACCGATTTCCGCCTTATACCATTCCATATTGTTACGGTATTTTTCTTCGGACTCCATAAAATCATCCAAAGCTTTTCGATAAGTTCTGGCAACGGTTGCCACATAAAGGGCAGTTTTCATACGTCCTTCAATTTTTAAACTGTCAATTCCTGCATCGATAATTTCCGGAATATGTTCAATCATACATAAATCTTTTGAGTTGAAAATGTAAGTTCCTCTTTCATTTTCATACACCGGTAAATATTCTCCCG
>CAZSBV010000258.1:0-2958 GCA_964605105.1 uncultured Lachnospiraceae bacterium
ATCAATTCCCGTCTCAAATTCAGTACCTGGCTCACGTGGTAATTTGTCACGATGTCCAGTTCTGTAGGATCGGATAAAACTCTTTGGTCCTTGATCTTGGCACCGTTTCTTTCCAGACGTTCCCTATTGTAAGGATTTAAGACTCCCGGAAAGGAAAGTTCGCTTAAGATTTCCAGATGAACTACCAGCTGACGGGCTTTTTCTTCACAGTTAAGGAAAGAAGATAAGTCGTTTTTCTGTTTCTTTCTGCGATATAAAAGCTTTTGATCAGAGAAGATTCTTAAGCCGTTTTCGATCTCATCAAAGGAATTTACCATTTTGTTCACATTGGGGAGATTTTCATCCCCATCAAACATATCTTCCAGATATATAATGAGTTCTTTGTCCAGTCTATGAATGGTATTGCGAATGTGTTTGCTGTTATCATAAGGAAAGATAAATAGATTGATTGCCATACCAATAGCGAGTCCGATAGCAGTATCCCAGATACGTTCCATAGCATAAATAAAAGGAGTTGTATCAGATAGATTGCAGATAGTAACAACTACAATACAGGCTAAAGATGGTGAAAAACTTATATGAAGTATGTTATAAAATGTTATGACTATAATAATTCCAATGCCGGACGCCAATAGAGGCGGCATATGCATGGATAATAATAAAACTCCGGCGACAACTCCGAAAATAACTCCTGCAATTTGAGAAATACAGGATTCTAAAGATTCCCGAAACGTAGCTCCCATAGCAGATAAAGCTCCAATAGTAGCAAAAATCAGGTTGGAAGTACTGGAACCGTAGAAATAAACAGCAATAATGGAAAGTATAACAGCAAGTGCCGTTTTTAAAGTTCTCGGACCAATTCGTATTTTAGACCATTTCTTGAACATTTTATGAGCAAACTCCTTACGTTTTAATTGTCATTTACAATAGTATTCAACCAAACATTACTTTTAACCATAAAAAATCCGATAATTGCTTTCACAAATTCCAGGGATTGTACACAGAAGAATACAGGTACAATGCTCCAGTTGGTGAAATGAGATAAGCAGTAAGCTACCGGAATTACAATTAACCAGGTGTAACCGGAATCAAAAATAAAAGTAACCACAGTTTTTCCACCGGAACGAAGAGTAAAGTAGGTGCTGTGGCAAAAAGCACAAACCGGCATTAGCATAGCAGATATAAAGATAAATTTAGTAGCCAAGTCTTTAATGGTTTCTTCGGTATTATAAATTTGCGGGAAAAGACTGCCAAAGGCACTCATCAATACAGCCATACCCATACAGGCGGTAACAACAAAGAAAATCATCTTAGTATCCGCTTCTTTGGCTTCTTTTAATTTGCCGGCACCAAGTAATTGTCCGACAACAATGGCAATAGAAGCACCTAACTGGATGTATACGATGTTAAATAAGTTTGTAATGGTAGAAGAAATATTCTGTGCAGCTACAACTTCCAGACCGCGGACTGCGTAGCATTGAACAATCACAGTCATTCCCATGGACCATAACATTTCGTTGATCATCAAAGGAGTCCCTTTTTTTAGGACATCTTTTAAAATATTAGCCGGAATACGGAAACTGCGGTAGGCTCCTGCGATATATTTATTTTTATCCGGATTCAAATGAGTCCAGATAACTACAATAATACATTCTAAAAATCTTGCAATAACAGTGGCGATAGCAGCCCCACGCACGCCCAGGGCAGGCAAGCCTAAGGCACCGAAAATCAAACAGTAATCTAATACAAGGTTGGTGAATACAGCCGCCATACTGGCAACCATAGGAACGAAGGTATGGCCTGTTTCACGAATGGTGTTTACATAAGCTTGGTTAATGGCAAAAGGAATGAGTCCTATCAACATAATTGCCAGATATTGTTTTCCATATTCTAACGCCAGCGTAATATCACCAACAGAACCGGTATCATTTAAATAAAGAGAGATTAATTCTGTATCTAAAAAGTTACCAAGTAATAAAGCAATTACCGTGAGAAGGGCACAAATATATATTTTAAAGCGAAAGGTATATTTCTGACCTTCAAAATCCCCTTTTCCAAAGAACTGTGTACCAAAAATACCGGCACCGGATACACCACCGAAAATACATAGATTGAATACAAAAATCAACTGGTTTGCAATCGCCACACCGGACATTTGTTCCGTACCAATCTGACCAACCATGATGTTGTCTAAAAAACTTACGAAATTAGTGATTGCGTTTTGAATAATCATGGGAACTGCAATTCCCAGAACGTATATATAAAATTCTTTCGTGCCGATAAACTTTCTTTTGATATTATGTAACATATAGTGCTCCTGTAGAAATTATCTTTGTATTATTTCGAAAAAATACTCACAATTTTACTGTATAAAATTCCAATTCAGCATAATATTATAGCCTTATAATTTTGACTTTGTCAATGAAATGAAGTATGATAAAGAGGAGTAGATACAGAAGAACATATTGAGTTGATTTAATGAAAATGAGGGAGGAAAAACATGAGTAACATGGATCCGAAATACTCTCCACTGTTTACCCCTTGGAAAATCAGGGATGTGGAAATTAAAAACAGAATCGTGTTGTGTCCAATGGGCGGAACTTCATTGTTCGGTTGGATGGAATACACAGGAAATCATTTTGATAAGGAAGCTGCTAAGTTCTTTCTTGACAAAGCGCAGAACAACGTAGGTCTTATTATTACCGGTATTGCACCAATCAAGAGTACTTTTATGGGACAGTGGCTCTGGCAGAATGAAAAAATGTTTGTGGAATTAAAAGAATTTATGAAAGAAATCCACAAAACAGGAGCAAAATTATTTATTCAGATTACTGCAGGTATGGGACGTAGCTGGGCAATCACAACTCCATTAGTTCCATTACATAACAATAAAGTAATCAGCACTTTAATCAAACCAATTATTGATATTCCTTATGAAAGTGCCAGTCCAAGTGAATT
>CAZSBV010000259.1:0-2955 GCA_964605105.1 uncultured Lachnospiraceae bacterium
AATGGCAAACAAACAGGGCAGCTTATCCATTAACAGCGAAAATATTTTTCCAATTATTAAGAAGTGGTTATATTCCGACCATGATATCTTTTTTAGAGAATTAATTTCTAATGGATGCGATGCAATCACAAAATTAAAAAAATTAGACATGATGGGAGAATACACATTACCAAATGATTTTAAAGCAAAGATTGAAGTAATTGTAAACCCGGAAGCAAAAACATTAACATTTATTGATAACGGTCTTGGTATGACTGCGGATGAAGTAGAAGAATACATCAATCAGATTGCTTTTTCCGGTGCAACAGACTTTATTGAAAAATACAAAGATAAAACAAACGAAGACCAGATCATTGGTCATTTTGGTTTAGGCTTCTATTCTGCATTCATGGTAGCAGACGAAGTACACATTGATACACTTTCTTTTAAAGAAGGTGCAACACCGGTTCACTGGGAATGTGACGGTGGTACAGAATATACCATGTCCGAAGGTGATAAGGCAGAAGTTGGTACAAAAATTACTTTATTTGTAAATGAAGATGTTCTTGAGTTCTGTAATCAATACAAGGCAAGAGAAGTGATTAAAAAATACTGTTCTTTCATGCCTACTGAAATTTATCTTTCCAAAGCTAATTCTGATGAAACAGAAACTATTTTAGCGACTGAAAAGCAAGATACAGACGTAGTTGTAGAAACAATTCCGGCAGAAAAGAAAGAAGACGGAACGGAAACAGAAGAAAAATTAAAAATAAAGAGACGTCCTGAATTGTTAAACGATACACAGCCTCTTTGGACAAAACATCCAAATGAATGTACCAAAGAAGATTATCAGGATTTTTACCGTAAAGTATTTATGGATTATAAGGAACCTTTATTCTGGATTCATTTGAACATGGATTATCCATTCAACTTAAAAGGTATTCTTTACTTCCCTAAGATTAATATGGAATATGAATCCATCGAAGGAACTATTAAATTATATAACAATCAGGTATTTATCGCAGATAACATCAAAGAAGTTATTCCTGAATTCCTGTTATTATTAAAAGGTGTAATTGATTGTCCTGATTTACCATTAAATGTTTCCAGAAGTGCATTACAGAACGATGGTTTTGTTAAGAAAATTTCGGAATACATTACTAAGAAAGTTGCAGACAAGTTATCCGGAATGTGTAAAACAGATAAAGAAGAATATGATAAATATTGGGATGACATCAGCCCATTTATCAAATTCGGTTGTTTGAAAGACGACAAGTTCTGCGAAAAAATGACAGATTACATTTTATTCAAGAATCTTGATGGAAAATATATGACTTTACCGGAATGTCTGGAAGTAAAACCTATCGATGTGGAAGGTGAAACAGCAGTAGATGAAAATGGCGAAGTAGTGGAAGCAGAAGTAGTAGATGATGTGGATGCAGAAACAGATGAAAAGAAAGAAAAAGTTATCTACTATGTAACTGATGAACAGCAGCAGAGCCAGTACATTAATATGTTCAAAGCTGCAAAAATGGATGCAGTTATTTTAACTCATAACATTGACCAGCCATTTATTTCACAGTTGGAATCTAAAAATGAAACTATTAAATTCATGCGTATTGATGCTGACTTAACGGATACTTTCAAAGCAAAAACAAGCAAAAAGGTTCAGGAAGAACTGGCTGCACAGGCAGAAAGCTTAGGAAAACTCTTTAAGAAAGCCTTAAAGAAAGATGGAATTCAGATTAAGATGGAAAAATTGAAAAATAAGAAGATTGCTTCCATGATTACTTTATCTGAAGAAAGCCGTCGTATGCAGGATATGATGAAGATGTACGCTATGCCGGGTATGGATATGTCCATGTTTGGAGGAAAAGAAGGCGAAACATTAGTTTTAAATGCAAACCATCCATTAGTTCAGTATGTAACAGAACATGAAGATGATGATAATACAAAGATGATCTGTGAACAGCTTTATGACTTGGCTAAAATCCAGCATGCGCCACTGGATGCGGAATCTATGAATAAGTTTATTCTTAGAAGCAATGAGATTATGATGTTGTTAACAAAATAAGATGTTTAGTTTAAAAGACGTAAGATATTTTTGATTTAGACATAGTTAAAACGGGGTTGGTTCAACTCCGTTTTTTTTTGCGTGACGTGCCAGTATTTAACCTATTTATGGTTGCTTTTTTGATCGCTTTAATTTGTCATCTTTTGCTTTTCAATAACATATACTATTATAAAAACTTTTTATTGTTGTTTTTATAAAGTGATAGAAATTTTGATAACTTTATGAAAGATAGCAAATAGGAGAATATCTATGCCTGATTCTTTTCAAGGCAATCTACAAATCAATGTCACAATGGAAGGACAGTTGATTCCTGTTGAAGATGCCACTGTAACTATTTACGATACCGGTAATCCGGATCAGGTCGTGGAACAGACGACTACGAATTCTTCCGGTCAGACCGAATTTATTTCTCTTCCCGCACCAAATCCAGAGTATAGTTTGGAAATTACCGACGAGCAGCCTTATTCGGAGTTTAATCTCCGTGTAGAGGCAGAAGGTTACGAACCATTTTTTTTATCTGCTATGCAGATTCTTCCCGGTATTAATTCTTTACAAAGAGTACCGTTGCGGCCTTTAGCGCGAAATCAATTACCGGACAGAACCGTAATTCCTCCACATACACTTTTTTATGACTATCCTCCCAAAATACCGGAACCGGAAACGAAACCTATTGAAGATGATGGCTCTATTGTTTTAAGTCGTGTCGTAATCCCGGAATATGTCATTGTCCATGACGGTCCTCCGGCAGATAATAGGGCAAACAACTATTATGTCAAATATAAAGACTATATTAAAAATGTTGCCAGTTCCGAAATCTACGCCACTTGGCCGGAAAGTACCATTTATGCCAACATACTGGCAATTATGTCATTTACTATGAATCGGGTATTTACAGAATATTA
>CAZSBV010000260.1:0-2939 GCA_964605105.1 uncultured Lachnospiraceae bacterium
TATCAAGCATTCCATACCCCAATGCCTGAAGCATGCCGATTCCTCCATCATTTGTTGCACTTCCACCAATCCCCACAATAAAATGACGACATCCTTTCGAAATCGCATTCTTAATCACTTCTCCAACCCCATAGGTAGTTGTGTGAAGTGGATTTCTATCTGCTTCCGGAACCAAAGTAATTCCTGCTGCCCCGGACATCTCTATAATGGCCATTTTTCTCAGAATTCCATATTTACAGTTTACCTTTTCACCCAATGGACCTGTCACTTCGACGCTTTCCAATTTTCCACCCATTCCAAGAACCAATGCTTCTACGGTTCCTTCTCCTCCATCAGCCAGAGGACAAACCATAACTTCTGCTTCCGGAACAGCTTTTAATACACCTGCTTTTACTGCTTCTCCTGCTTCCATGGAAGTTAAACTTCCCTTAAATGAATCTATTGCTACTACTACCTTCATTTTTTCGCCATTCCTTTCTATCTATAAACAAACCATATAACATTTTCTAATTGCTTTTCAACATCTTAGCAATTTTATACCATTCTCGTTAGAACAAACTATAATTTTACATATGACTTTCTTTGCCATGGGAATGGGAATTGCAGATTATTATATTCAAGTTTCCAGAATTTATATAAATTTACAATAATCTAATTTTTTATAACTACTTAAATTTAACTTATAATATAAAGAACTGTTGTCATATGTTAATTACAGATCTAGGTATCTTTTATATACATCTATAAAATACTAAAATCTTTAACTGTACATTTTACAACAGTCCTTTTATTTTCATGAAAAACTTCCTAAAAGCTTATTTAATATGCTATATAGCTGCATAGCTTCTCCTGGTTCCAAAGAAGTACATTGGCTGATTTTTGCGGGAATCTCCAAAGCTCTTTCCTTTAACTCTTCTCCTTTTTCCGTAATTGTTACATTTAACACACGTTCATCCAGATCACTTCTCTTTCTGGTGATATATGCTTTTTGTTCCAGTTTTTTTAATACCGGGGTTAAAGTACCGGAATCAAGAAATAAATAGTTACCCAGTTCTTTCACATTGATTTCTTTCTTTTCCCACATGACCATCATTGTAATATACTGAGTATATGTTAAATCTATCTCATCCAAGAAAGGCTTATATCTTTTTACAATTTCTTTGGAACAAACATACAATGGAAAACATAATTGATTTTCTAATTTTAAAGCATCATATTTATTACTCATAATCTATATCAGGATTTTTTTATTTCAAGTGATATAACTCACTCCTTAATACATTAAAAAAATTTCCTATCCTTTCTTTCAAATCATACAAATATATCAAATTATATATTGTATACAATTTAATCTATCACTAATTTTACAAAATTGCAAATTTTCCACTTTATTTTTGTTATATTCTCTGTTCAAATCATCATAAATTATTTTAATGATGCCTCATATGCTTCCCTAACTGCACAAGCCAACTGATCTGCACAGGAAGTAGGTCTTCTTCCACAGGTGATTCCTTTACATTTTTCTTCAATCTGCTCCACCGTCCATCCATCAACTAAGATAGGAATTGCTTTTAAATTACCATTACATCCGCCTGTAAAAACAACATTTTTAACTACATTCTCTTCAATATCTAAAGTAATTGCGGTTGAGCATGTATTTTCTGTCATATAAGTATATTTCATGATATATCTCCAATTTTTATTGCTTATTTTTCCTTTTCAATTTCATTCTATTTTATTAACCCTACATAAATACAGTCAGTTAAAAAAATATTTTTCTTTAATCTACCTTTTTATAGTAATTCTTTAATACTATCCTCAATTACTTTCATATCTTCTGTAGGCTCAAAACGCTTTACTACATTTCCTTCTCTATCAATTAAAAATTTGGTAAAATTCCATTTGATATCTGCTTCATTTTTATAGTTACGATTAATTCTGCTTAACATCCCCTTAATAATTGGTGTAAATGGATGATTTGGATTAAATCCTTCAAATCCTTTTTCACTTTTCAAAAAATCATATAATGGCAATGCATTTTCTCCATTTACATTTATCTTTGCAAAATGTGGGAAAGTAATACCATATCTGGAATCACAAAAACTTGCTATCTCTTCATCTGTACCCGGTGCCTGATTTCCGAACTGATTACAAGGGAAATCCAAAATTTCTAATCCCTCTTCCTGATACATTTCATACAGATCCTGCAAATCATCATATTGAGGAGTAAAACCACATTTTGTAGCTGTATTTACTACTAAAACTACTTTTCCTCTGTATTCATCCATTTTAATTGATACTCCTGTTACATCATTTGCTTCAAAATCATAAAATCCCATTTCCATTCTCCTTACATTGTTTTAAATTTAATTGTGTTCAATCTTTATATTTCAGATTGTACGCAATTAAATTGCATTTGTCAATATTTTTTATAAAAATTTTTAATTTGTATTAAATACCAACTTTTTCTATAAAAAAACTCCCATCTTTATCGATGAGAGTTTAAAAAATTTATATTTCTAATATATTCTATTCCAATGCTTTTTTTTGAAAACTTAATACTAATTCCATATTTAATCCATCCGCTAATCTTTTTATTGTAGAAAGTGAAGGATTTCCTATTCCCCGTTCAATTTTACTTATATCAGCCTGATAAATACCTGTTCTCTCTGATAAATCTTTTTGAGTTAATTTAGCCTCTTCTCTTGCCTGCAATAACTGATATGCCAAAATATGATTAATATCTGATGTTCTTTGAAGTTCTATCAAAATTCCATCAACCCACAATGTCTCCGCATCAAGATCTAATTCATCATTCCATGATATACCATAACCACCCAAATCTACAGATACTTTATCAAATAATTCTTGATTCTTTAATAATTTTTTGAATTGCGGAAATTGATTAAATAAATTTTTTACATCATACTTTTTAACTT
>CAZSBV010000261.1:0-1131 GCA_964605105.1 uncultured Lachnospiraceae bacterium
TCTCTTAATGCATCATCTTTCTCTCTTAATGCTGTCTCTTTCTCTTTTAACATATCTTCCTTTTCTTTAATTAACTCATCAACATACAGATAATGCATATATCGTTTCTCCACATCCCGGTTCTTTTTCAAAATTTTGATACGCTCGTGAATTTTCTTTACCTTCTCATTTGAATTCCGCTCTACATAAGAATCTGTAGAATCATTCAAATATCCCAAAAAATCAATTAACATTGCAGGAACCTCTTCCGTATTCTTACCTTTTGTACTTAAGAAAATCCTCTTTACGCCATCTTTTAAAGGGAATCCTTTCTCTTCACATTGCATAGAAAAAGTATATCGATAAAGTTTCTCTTTAAAAGGGTCAAAATTACAGATAAAAATAACATACAAAGGTTTTAACTTCGTATATTCTTCTCCTGGTTTCAGACTCCCCACATCTATCTGCGCCTGATAATATCTGCTCCTAAGAGGAAGATTATATTCGTTATTATTTTGCATCTCTGTATTATAAGAGACTTCCGTTACAGTATCTTTGGCAAAAACATCCAACCGAATACACTTAAACTCAGAATCGTACTGCTTTGTATATTCTACCTTTACCGATAATTCACCAATCTCTTCCTCTACGATACACTCTAAAACCAAACGGCATATAACAGGATCTTCCAATGCTGCTGGAAACAAAAAACGATTATTTAAATTCAGTTCCTGAAAACTTGTGTTACTCATTCAAATACGCCTCCATAACAGAGGAATTCTGAGTAAATATTATCATATTACTGCAAATCTTTCAATTCTTTTACGAATATTTTTATCAATATTTAACTACACCTTTTCCTCATCCCAATCAAAAGTTCTCCAATTTCATATATTTTTTATGAATGTTCCATATAACATTCATTTACAATATAGTGAATAGCCTTTATTACTTCCTCCTTAGTTCCCTCTTCAAACTTATAATCAATTAAATTACTCGTAATTCGCTGTTCAAAAGACATATAATAATTAAGAATCAAATTCTTTTTCCAATCCGGAAAATATGCTTTAACAGTTCTTTGCATCTCTTTTATAATCCCATCAGGAATTTCTTCAAATCGTGTCACGAAAATATTAATGCTATTAATAAAAT
>CAZSBV010000261.1:1231-2933 GCA_964605105.1 uncultured Lachnospiraceae bacterium
ATTGTCTGCCTCACCAAAGACTCTACACATTTTTCTATATATAAAGATGCATTGTACACAGGAATAACTATACTTATTTCTTTTTCCATAATTCATACCACCTCGAAATAAAATATCCTTTAAATTTTGTATGTTAACATCCTCTTAGTTCCTGCTATGTTAGCACCACAGCCAGACAAATTATAAACCGGTATTTCCGGATATTTCCTTATTTTTCTTTCCATCCAACGCCTATAACTATCCAGCAAATAATCTGTAGCAACTTTATTACCATTAACATCTTCTACCATTTTCATTTCCGATACATCAACATTTCTACAATCCATAGTATTATCTGCATGTGATATCCCATTAGGATATGCCAGATCAATGCCAATTAAATAAACTGCTTTCACTGATAAATTTAACGCAATATCTAAAGCTAATGTAACAACCGAGCCTCCTGTCTCATATAATTTATTTTTATTTTTTTCAGCCATTTTTTCTGCATGGACATAGTTTTTCTGATATGTAATATATTTAACTCCTGAATATTTATCTGCAAATTCCCAATACGTTGTAGAATCTATAATTAGTGGTATCTTTTCTTTTTCTAATCCTTTTAAATGAGAAAATGTTCTTTGCTGTGAATCCATAGCTATTATATAATCTGGTATTATTCCTGCTAATAAAAGTTTTTTAAACACTGTTGTTACAGCTATAATTTTCTTTTTTCCCATTTGCTGAGACAGGTATTTTATACCATCGTCCAATGATGGTCCGCCCCCGACTATAATTATCTCTTCATTTTCTAATTTACTCTTTAATTCATCTACATTGTGATAACAATTCTGCACATTACACCTGAAATTAATTATTAATTCTTTTTTATATTGTACTATTCCATTCCAACTTGCAAAAAAATCATATAATGCATCTTTTAACTTTTTATCTGAAATTTTTTTAACTGATGGCAAATGTATTAAAATACCCATATTCTTATTTTCTATACATTGGGCAAATTTTTCTCCCGTTTTATCCCATATACAAACTAAATTTTTATTTGGAATTTTATTAATTATTCCATATTTTTTTGCTAAGTCTATGACTTGAAAATCTTCATCAAATACTTTAATATGTATTGCTCCTCGTGCTTCCTCAAATAATCGAAATATATGATACCCAAGACCACATCCCCATACTGCATATTCTTGCTTAAAGGGATCATAACAATGTTCCACTAAAATTCTTGCTTCCTCCATTGGATTTTCGTTAGAATGAAGATATAAATCAGTATCAATATTTCTTATAGTTTTATGCCCGGATGCTGTACTTTCTATTATATAACCATTCAAGATTTTTTCTTTTTCCGGCACAAGCATTTCTTTCAATATTGGCAAAAATCCTCCTTCCAACAAATCTCCTAATAGTAACATGTCTTCTTTTTCCAATGCTTTAAACATTTGCTGCAATAATTCAAAAAAAATATCTTCTTTGTTCAAAATTCTGCTAAATAGCATATGATTATTCTGTATCATTTTCAAAAATACTTGAAATCTGAGACTTGCCTCATGATAATTTTGTACTCTTATGTTATATATAATTTCCTGTCCTTTAGTTATAATTTCTTCAACCGCATTCATTTTTACTATCTACTCACATTTCTATTGTCCCTTCGATATGTGCCCCTCTACGTGACATATTATAAAAAGTAATATTACTG
>CAZSBV010000262.1:0-2929 GCA_964605105.1 uncultured Lachnospiraceae bacterium
TCACATAGAATGGCGCCCCGCCCTTTCCAGGAACGAAGCACCTCAATGTCATACTTTTCTAAGACGGCAAGCGCTCTGTCATTCACTATTGTTCCCTCCACATTCCCGGACTTGATTAATTATATCCTATCCTATGAATGCGACAGAAAGAATATGACTAAACTCCCGATACTCTTAAACCGCTCTTTTATAAAATATACATTACTACTAATTCACTTGCAAAAATTGCAACAATTCTTCTTTCTGATTCTTTTCGGGATGCTCCAATACATAATCAAACAATTTCTGTAGGGCCTCTCCCAGCTCTTTTCCCGGTTTCATTCCCTGTTCAATCAGGTCCCGCCCGGTAACTGCCAAATCTTTTAAAGTAAGACAATCTTCGGCTTCCAAAATCTGTGTATAAACTTTTCGGATAGCCTCCAATTCTTTCTGCTTTTCTTCTCTTTTATACATACTTTGCGCTAACATATCCGCTTCTTTTACTTCCAGAAGAAGAGGAAATAGCTCCGGTCCTATTTTTACTATGGATTTTCTTAATTTTTCCGGTTTCAGCGAAAGCTTCTGATCATGGAATTTTACCAGTTTACATACCTTTCCTATGGTATCATTATCAAACCTGAGTCTGCGAAGAATCTTTCGTGCCATTTCTTCTCCCACATCGCAGTGACCATAGAAATGATCGATGCCATCCTCGCCTTTTTGTAATGTGACCGGTTTCGCAATATCATGAAGAATCATAGTAAGGCGTAGCACTTTATCCTTTCTCACATGCTCCAAGGTGTGAAGCATGTGCTCGCCCACAGTATACATATGATGCGGATTGTTCTGCTCTGTTTCCATAGCTTTATCAAATTCCGGAAAGAAAACCTTTGTCATGCCTGTTTCATAAGCAGTCCGCAGATAGTCCGGATGATCGGAAACCAGTAGCTTGACCAATTCCACCTGAATCCTTTCCGCACTGATATTGGCTAAATTTCCCGCAAGGACTTTAATAGCATTTCGAGTTTCTTCTTCTATTTCATATCCTAACTGTGCCGAAAAACGCACTGCCCGCATCATGCGAAGTGCATCTTCTTCGAATCGATGAATAGGATTTCCTACACAACGGATGACTTTATTCTCGATATCATTCAAACCTCCGAAAGCATCTACCAGTCCTGAACCGATGCATTTCTTCTCATTTTCATTTTCCGAAATGTCCGGTAAACTTTCCTCAAGATGATTGTATGCCATAGCATTGATCGTAAAATCCCTGCGTTTCAAATCTTCCAGCAAATCCGATGTAAAGATAACTTCTTTGGGATGCCGGCTGTCTTCATATTCACCATCAATACGATAAGTGGTTACTTCATAACCTATATGATTACACATTACGGTTACGGTTCCGTGTTGAATTCCTGTATCAATAGTTCTTGGAAAAAGCGCCTTAGTTTCTTCCGGTTTTGCTGATGTAGTAATATCCCAGTCGTCTGGAATTCTTCCTAAAATAGAGTCTCTGACACAACCTCCTACAGCATAGGCTTCGTAACCTGCACTATTCAATTTTTCCAAAATATTTTTTACATCTTCCGGCATTTGAATTTTCATGGTATTTTTCTTTTCCTTTTAGAATATATTTATAAAAGTCGGGCTTCTTTTAGAATCCCTACACACTAGGTTCACATTTAGAATCTATACTATGTTTAAAAGTTAGGGGTGATGCAAATGTACACAGATAAAAAAATACAAATTGAAGAAACCAACGACAACTCCACTATTACCACATGGAACGAATATAGTCGCTACCACGACTATTTCGTCGAATTACTATCGTATAACAGGAAGCACAACTTCTCAACCAGTAACGTTTGGGAATTTGCCTATGTATAAAAAGGGGTGCATAAGCACCCCATATTTTATGTTTCGCATGAAGCTAAATTGCTCATTGCATTCTACATCATTTATCAAATTAGTACGCACGTCCCCAATAAACCATCTTCTTAGCAGGTTTTCCACAGCATACACAAGTATCTGCCAAGGTTTCCTGTTCAAATGGCATACAACGACTGGTTGCAGAGAATTTTTCTTTGATCATATCCTCACAGGCCTGTTCTTCACACCACATTGCTTTTACAAATCCTGGTTTGTTATCTAAGATTTCCTGTAATTCATCCATGTTAGTAGCTACATAAGTATGAGCTTCTCTATGGGCTCTTGCTCTTTCTAACATTTCTACCTGAATCTTATCCAGTAATTCTGTTACTACTGTTTCTAAATCGTCTAAGCTGATTTCCAGTTTTTCCCCGGTATCACGGCGAACCACGTTACATTTGTTTGCTTCGATATCTTTAGGACCGATTTCTACACGAACCGGAATGCCTCTCATTTCCTGTTCAGAGAATTTCCATCCCGGACTCTTATCTGTGTCGTCTACTTTTACTCTGCATCCTGCAGCTTTTAATCTTTCTTTTAATTCAGCTGCTTTTTCAAGAACACCTTCTTTTTTCTGCATAACCGGTACAACCATAACCTGAGTAGGTGCTACTCTTGGTGGAAGAACCAGTCCGTTATCGTCACCGTGAACCATAATAATAGCTCCGATTAAACGGGTAGTCATACCCCAGGATGTCTGATGTACATATTCTAACTTATTGTCTTTTCCTGTATACTGAATTCCAAATGCTTTTGCAAATCCGTTACCAAAGTTATGGCTGGTTCCGGACTGTAACGCTTTACCGTCATGCATCAAAGCTTCAATTGTATATGTAGCTTCTGCTCCGGCAAATTTTTCTTTGTCTGTTTTCTTACCTTTTACAACAGGAATCGCTAATACCTGTTCTAAGAAATCAGCATAAACATTCAGCATCTGAATAGTTCTTTCTTCTGCTTCTTCTGCGGTTGCATGTGCTGTATGACCTTCCTGCCACAAGAATTCTCTGGAACGAAGGAA
>CAZSBV010000263.1:0-2884 GCA_964605105.1 uncultured Lachnospiraceae bacterium
GAAAATGCGGTGCGAATGTTAAAGAAGCATAAATAAGTGATAAGCCCTTGGAAATGTATATGTTTCCAAGGGCTTTTAACATATCTCAAACAGAATGAGTTTTTTAGTTATCAATTTGCACATAGAATTGCTAAATTGACAGGTACACCATTAGTGCATACATAACAATTTTACACTATAAAATTGGCTCGATCGTTGCTAAAAAATATTCCGTAATCTGCTCAGGGCTTTCTTTCATGTTGTGTGACAACCACCAACTTACCGTTTCCACAAAGCATGATGTTATGTGATTTACCAGATAATCTTCCGGCAATTTGGAGTTTTTTAAAAGTCCGTTTTGGGCATATTGTGAGATGATTAATTTTTTAAGATTGCTCTTAAAATAGCGCAGAAACAAATCGTTGTTTTGTGATGAAAGCAGTTCAAGGATATTTCGGTCATTCTCTTGTAAATGTCGTAAAAGGTGTAGAAATACAGAATCTGTTGCAGTGCCGCAGGAGTAGTGATAGTGACCATGCGGAAGTCCCATTGCGGTATCAATGATATGGCCGAATAACTCTTCGCAAAGATCTTTTAACAGATAATCTTTTGTCTCGAAATGAGCATAAAATGTCGTTCTGCCCACATTGGCAGCATCTATAATTTCCTGTACCGATATTTGATTGTAATTCTTTTGGGCAAGTAGAGAGGTGAATGCGGTAAATATAGCCTCTCTTGTCTTTTTCTGTCTTCTATCCATAAACAACTCCCGAACAATTATTTGAAAATGTTCTGTAACGCACAGAGTTCATATTTTGATTATTGAAAAATGAAAGTCTCATTTCTATAATAATACCGAACAATGTGTTTTGTAACAAACACAGTATATCCTATGAAAAAATTATAGTCAATAAAGAGAGGTAAGTTAGGATGTTAAAGAAAATCAGTGATTTCCTTGCAGGTGTTCCGGCAACACTTGTAGGCGGTGTATTTTTGATTTTGAGTTTTATATTGCCAAAAGTTGGTGTAAATCTTTTGGTTGATCCGGCATGGGTTACAGTGATTATCAGTGGGATTCCACTATTATATCTTGCGATTTGGAGAATTATATATAATCCGGGAATCAGTAAGATATCATCAGCTCTCTTAATCAGTATTGCAATGTTTGCCGCAATTGCGATAGGAGATTTGTTTGCCGCAGGCGAAGTAGCATTTATTATGGCAATCGGGGCTATTCTGGAAGATATGACTACAGAAAGAGCGAAGAAAGGCTTGAAAAAGCTGATAAGTCTTGCACCGACCCAAGGTAGAAAAATAGTGAATGGCAAAGAGGTCATGATTTCAGCAGAGGAAATTACAAAGGGGGATATTCTTCGTATTCTGCCGGGGGAAACAATTCCAGTGGATGGAATCATTATTACAGGAGAAACTTCCGTTGATCAGTCCATTATGACAGGCGAATCCATTCCTGTGGATAAAGGAGTGGATGATGAGGTGTTCTGTGGAACACTTAACCGTTTTGGGGCAATTGATATAAAAGCTACTAAAGTTGGAGAAGACAGTTCCTTACAGAAACTTATCCGTATGGTACAGGAAGCGGAGAACAAAAAGGCTCCTATGCAGCGCATTACAGACAAATGTGCAAGCTGGCTTGTTCCCGTAGCACTTCTGATAGCTATTGTAACATGGCTTGTGACAAAGGATATTGTCAGAGCTGTTACCGTTCTTGTTGTATTTTGTCCTTGCGCTTTGGTCCTTGCTACACCCACAGCTATTATGGCAGCAATTGGGCAAGCTACAAAGTACGGTGTTATTATTAAATCCGGTGAAGCATTAGAAAAAATGGGAAAGGTAGATACGATTGCCTTTGACAAGACAGGAACGCTTACTTTTGGAAAACTGGAAGTAAGTGATGTCATTTCATTTGAAAAAGAAATCAGCGAAAAGGATTTATTATCCATTACTGCTGCAGCAGAAAGTAAGAGTGAACATCCTCTTGGTAAGGCAATTGTATCGTTTGCTAAGAAAAATATGGTATCCATACCGGAGTCAACCGATTTTAAGATGACAAGCGGGAAAGGAATCTATGCAGAGGTTTGCGAGAAAAGGTTATATTGTGGAAATGAAAAGTTCTTTCAAGAGAATGGAATTGCAATCAACGCCGAAACAAAGGACGTATTAGAGCAATTACGAATGCAGGGAAAGGCTTCTGTATTAGTGGCTGAAAGTAATAAGTGTATTGGTATTTTAGCGTTATCAGATGTTTTGCGTCCGGAAGCGGATACTATGGTAAAGAAACTTCACAGCATGAACACAAATGTGGTATTACTTACCGGAGATCATAGAAAGACAGCGGATTATTTTGCAAAGCAGGTGGGAATTTCAGAGGTTTGTGCGGAGCTTCTTCCGGAAGAAAAGGTTGAGAATATCAGCAAAATGATGAGTCAGGGAAAAAGTGTCTGCATGATAGGAGATGGTGTAAATGATGCACCGGCATTAAAGAGTTCCAGTGTTGGTGTTGCAATGGGAAGTATGGGAAGTGACATCGCAGTCGAAGCAGCAGATATTGCACTTATGAGCGATGATATTTCAAAGATTCCGTATTTAAAACGATTATCAAATGCAACGGTAAAAACGATCAAGTTCAGTATCACATTGTCTATGTGTATTAATATCTTAGCAGTAATTCTTTCTGTATTAGGTATTTTAACACCTACAACGGGAGCGTTGGTACACAATGCGGGTTCTTGTTTTGTAGTATTGATTGCGGCTTTGTTGTATGATAGAAAATTTGAGATGTAACATGTTCATAAGTAATCTTAGGATAGAAGCAACCTGCTTGAACCGCAGGCTGCTTCTATTATTTAATATTTGATCAAATTATCTACCAAAAACTTCGCCATCC
>CAZSBV010000264.1:0-2868 GCA_964605105.1 uncultured Lachnospiraceae bacterium
TAGCATCCTGTACTTTTGTTAAAGCATGATTCATGCGTTCTACAATTGCTTTTGCCTCTAATAAAAAAACATTTCCGGCGGGGGTTAGTGCAATAGGGCGGCAGGTGCGATTAATCAGAGAAACATTCATTTGCTCCTCCAATGCGTGAATTTGCTGAGTAATAGCAGTCTGGGAAATATAATACTGGTTGGCAGCTTTGGTAAAGCTTTTATATTCTGCTACGGCAATAAAATATTTTAATTGGTTAATATTCATAGTTAGTCCTCATTTTTTTACACTTTTTAAAAGTTTGTTATTTTTGAAATATATAGTATATTATAAGTTTTTCTTATTTTAATATGCTAAAGATGAATTTGCAATTGATATTTTACAGAGTTATAATGCAAAAATGTGGTGTCTGTAAAAGATACAAATAAGTAAAAATTATAAGAGGTAAAAAAATGAAAAAATTATTGTGTACATTGATGGCTGTTCTTATGACAGCAACTATGTTAGGATGTGGTGGTTCTACAGAAAATACAGAAGCATCAGCGGAAGTAGAAGCAACAGAAACAGTAGAAGAAACAACAGAAGAAGTTTCAGAAAGTGTAGATGAGACTTCTACAGAAATGGTAAGTATTGGTGTTATTCAATTCATGCAGCATGCTTCTCTTGATCAGAACTATGAAGGATTTATTGCTGGTCTTGCAGAAGCAGGTTACGTAGAAGGTGAAAATCTGACAATTAATTTCCAGAATGCATCCGGTGAAGTTGCAAACTGTCAGCAGATTTGTGAATTATTTGCAAACAGTGATACTGATTTAGTATTTGCAATTGCTACACCAGCTGCACAGTCTGCAGTAAATGTATTACAGGAAACAGAAGTTCCGGTTTTATTTTCTTCTGTAACAGACGCAGTTGGTGCAGGTCTTGTAGACAGTAATGAAGCACCGGGTAAAAATGTAACAGGTACTTTGGATATGCCGGTAATTGCAGATCAGATTGCAGTAATTAAAGATGTTCTTCCAGAGGTTCAGAAACTGGCTATTCTTTATACATCCAGTGAAGCAAACTCTGAAATTCAGGCTGAAGAAGCAAAGGCAGCAGCAGAAGCTCTTGGAATGGAAGTAATCATTCAGACATCATCATCTTCTAATGATATTCCACAGGTAATTTCCTCTGTTGTAGGTTCTGCAGATGCAATTTATATTCCATCTGATAATGCATTTGCAAGTGCAATGGCTACCGTAAACAGTACAGCGGTAGATAACCAGATTCCTGTATTCTGTGCAGTAGAAGCTATGATTCAGGAAGGTGGTATTGCTACAACAGCAATTGATTATTATGAACTTGGAAAACAGACAGCAGTTCAGGCAGTTCGTGTATTAAATGGCGAAAGTGCATCTGAAATTGCTGTAGAAACACAGAAAGAATGTGCATTGGTTGTAAATAAAACATTTGCAGAAAGTGTTGGTGTAGAAATTCCGGCAGAAGTTTTAGAAAACGCAGTTACAGTATACTAATTAGAGGAAGAAAATTTTATGACAATCACAAATTGGTTATGGGATATTCAGGGAGGTATTACTCTCGGAATTATCTGGGCGATCATGGCGTTGGGACTTTACCTGACCTATCGAGTATTAAATTATGCGGATATGACAGTTGACGGAAGCCTGACACTGGGCGGTGCTATTTCCGCAGTGGCAGTTACCGCAGGAGTACCACCGATTTTAGCAATATTTATTGCTGTGTTGGGAGGTATGATGGCAGGCTCTATTACAGGATTTTTACATACAAAATTAAAAATTCCGGATTTATTGGCAGGGATTTTAACACAGTTCGGTCTATATTCCATTAACTTAAGAATTATGGGTAAAGCAAATTTTGGTCTGTTGAATCAGGTAACTTTGTTTGATCAGATTAAAGGTCTTGGTGTTCCTTCAAAATGGGCAGGACTTGTGGTTGGCATTATTTTTATAGTGATTCTGATTGTAGGAATTTACTGTTTCTTTGGTACAGAAATAGGATGTGCCCTTCGTGCAACCGGAAATAATCCTGATATGGTAGAAGCTATGGGTTCTAATACAAAGGCTTTTATTGTACTTGGTCTTGTAGTTGGTAACGGTCTTGTAGCAATGTGTGGTGCAATGCTCGCACAATATCAGGGATATGCAGACATTAATATGGGTGTAGGTACGATTGTTATCGGTCTTGCAGCAATTATGATTGGTGAAGTAGTATTTAGTAAAAAAAGCTATATGCACCGTTTGACAGGAGTTGTAATTGGTTCTATTTTATATAGAATTGTTATTGCATTTGTACTTCGTATCAGTCTGAATTCTAACTTTATTATTAAGATTACAGCAGATGATATGAAGCTGATAACAGCAATTTTAGTAACAGTTGCAATGATTTTACCAAGAATGCAGAAAAACAAACTCGCAAAAACTGCAAAGGGGGACCAGAAATAAATGTTAGATATTAGTCACGTAAGTAAATCATTTAATATTGGGACTCCGGTACAAAAAGATGCACTTGTGGATTTAAATCTTCATCTGAACGAAGGTGATTTTGTAACAGTAATCGGAGGTAACGGTGCGGGAAAATCCACTATGCTTAATGCAGTAGCAGGTGTATTTGGTGTAGAAGAAGGAAGCATAAAAATAGCAGGCGTAGATGTAACAAAAGATCCACAATATAAAAGAGCAAAATACATTGGACGTGTATTTCAGGATCCGCTTCGTGGTACAGCCGGTGATATGTGGATTGAAGAAAATTTAGCATTTGCACTTCGCCGTGGTAAAAAAAGAAGTTTTCGCTGGGGCATCAGTAATAGCGAAAGAGAACAGTTTGTTGAACTTTTAAAAACACTGGAGTTAGGATTGGAA